>JANNBX010000163.1:0-18318 GCA_031385945.1 Methylophilaceae bacterium
TTATGCCTACATGGGATTAACGGCTAACACTGACATTACAGATATTGCGATTGATAAGGTGTTCATTGGTAGCTGTACCAACTCGCGTATTGAAGATTTACGTGCCGCTGCTGCAGTGGCTAAAGGTAAGCATATTGCACCAAATATTAAGTTGGCCTTAGTTGTGCCAGGCTCTGGCTTGGTTAAGGCGCAAGCAGAACTTGAAGGTCTAGATAAGATTTTTACCGATGCAGGGTTTGAGTGGCGCGAGCCAGGTTGTTCGATGTGCTTGGCAATGAATGCAGACCGTTTAGAGCCAGGTGAGCGTTGTGCATCGACTTCGAATCGTAACTTTGAAGGACGCCAAGGCCAAGGCGGACGAACACATTTAGTCAGTCCTGAAATGGCAGCGGCTGCAGCAGTTGCAGGGCATTTTGTTGATGTACGCAAGATGTAACTTTTTTAATGGCAATTCTTTTCTAATAATCAGGAGTTAAATATGAAATCAGTACCTAAATTTGTAGCAGTTTTATTAGTAATAGCCTTCGCACTGAGTGCGTGCAACACTGTGCGCGGTGTTGGAAAAGATATTGAAAAGGGTGGCGAAGCCATTCAAAAGTCTACAAACTAAACAATAAGCTTTTTTTAAAGAACAATTATGCAAGCCTTTATGCAACTCAATGGCCTAGTCGCCCCGCTAGATAGGGCGAATGTAGATACCGACGCCATTATTCCAAAACAATTTTTAAAGTCGATAAAGCGCTCAGGTTTCGGACCAAATGCGTTTGATGAATGGCGCTACTTAGACCATGGCGAGCCAGGTATGGATAACGCTAAGCGACCGCTTAACCCTGATTTTGTGTTGAATCAGGCACGTTATCAGGGCGCTAGTGTGCTACTAACGCGCGAAAACTTTGGTTGCGGCTCAAGTCGTGAGCATGCTCCTTGGGCCTTAGAAGATTTTGGATTTAAAGTGGTGATTGCCTCTAGCTTTGCGGATATTTTCTTCAATAATTGCTTTAAAAACGGCATGCTGCCAATTGTGTTATCAGCCGACATTATTGAGAGTCTTTTTCAAGAGGTTGAAGCAGAAATTGGCTATAAATTAACGATTGATTTAGCAAGCCAGACCGTGATTACACCTTACGGAAAGTCTTACTCGTTTGAGGTTGATAAAGTCAGAAAGCATAATTTACTCAATGGTTTAGATGACATTGGTTTAACTATGCAACAGCAAGATAAAATCAAGTTATTCGAAGTGAAACATCAATCGGCTCAGCCGTGGTTATTTAATTAAAATAGCAAGCAATCGATAGTCGACAGCGGCTAATTAAGCCTAATGCACAACTGCCAACTAGCGACTAAAAACTGAAAGTAAAGAAATGAAATTAGCAATTTTACCAGGTGATGGTATTGGTCCCGAAATCGTAGCACAAGCGGTTAAAGTGTTAAAAGCATTAAATATCAATAATTTAAGCATAACAGAAGCACCGATTGGTGGTGCGGGTTATGAGGCGTTTGGTGATCCGCTGCCAGATAGTACTTTGCAATTAGCCAAAGATTCTGATGCTGTGTTATTAGGTGCGGTAGGTGATTGGAAATACGATCAATTAGAGCGTCATTTGCGTCCAGAGCGCGGTTTATTGCGTATTCGTAAAGAGTTGAATTTGTTTGCTAATCTGCGCCCAGCTTTGTTATACCCTGAATTAGCGGGTGCTTCTACCTTGAAGCCAGAAGTAGTTTCTGGTTTAGATTTAATGATCATTCGTGAACTCACTGGTGATATTTATTTTGGTCAGCCACGTGGCATTAACACACTTGAAAATGGCGAGCGTGAAGGTATTAACACCATGCGCTATAACGAATCTGAGATTCGTCGTATTGGCCGTGTGGCGTTTGATATTTCCATGAAACGTAATAAGAAGGTGTGTTCGGTTGATAAAGCCAACGTGCTTGAGACCACTGAATTATGGCGTCAAGTAATGATTGAATTGTCAGCCGAATATCCAGAGGTAGAGTTAAGCCACATGTATGTGGATAACGCTGCTATGCAGTTGATTCGCGCGCCTAAACAATTCGATGTGATGGTGACTGGTAATATTTTTGGCGATATTTTGTCTGATGAAGCTTCAATGCTAACAGGCTCAATCGGTATGTTGCCATCTGCTTCGCTAGATGCGAACAATAAAGGCATGTATGAGCCTAGTCACGGCTCAGCGCCTGATATTGCGGGTAAAGATATTGCGAACCCTCTAGCGACTATTTTATCGGTAGCGATGATGTTGCGTTATACATTTAATGACGAAGTCAATGCGCTAAAAGTTGAAAATGCCGTAAAAAAAGCGCTAGCACAAGGCTATAGAACAGCGGATATTGTGACTGAAGGTTGCAAAAAAGTGGGTTGTAGCGAAATGGGTGATGCGGTAGTAGCGAGTTTATGATTTAAGTTGAGGGTCTAGAGTAAAGAGTTGAAAGTAACTAATATGAGTTACGCTGCTTTTGACTCTTCACTCTCAGTTCTTCACTAGGATTTAAGTATGTTAAAAGTTGGATTCGTTGGTTGGCGCGGTATGGTTGGCTCAGTTTTGATGCAGCGCATGATGGCTGAGCAAGATTTCGCCTTAATTGAGCCGCAATTTTTTACGACTTCACAAATAGGCGGCCAAGCCCCCAATGTAGGTAAAGATTCAGCGCCACTTAAAGACGCTAAAAATATCGCTGACTTGCAGGCAATGGATGTAATTATTTCGTGTCAAGGTGGTGACTACACCAGTGAAGTTTTTCCGCAATTAAGGCAAGCAGGCTGGAAAGGTCACTGGATTGATGCAGCATCGACTTTGCGCATGGAAAAAGATGCAGTCATTATTTTAGATCCCGTGAATCTACATGTGATTCAGGATGCTTTGGCTAAAGGCGGTAATAACTGGGTTGGCGGCAACTGCACTGTTTCATTGATGCTAATGGCACTTAATGGCTTATTCAAGGCGAACCTTGTTGAGTGGGCAACTTCTATGACTTATCAAGCAGCATCTGGTGCTGGCGCACAAAATATGCGCGAACTGCTTAAACAAATGGGCGAGGCACATTTGGCTGTAAGTGGTCTTTTACAAGATCCAGCTTCTGCTATTTTAGACATTGATCGTGATGTTGCAGGTATTTTACGTGATGAAAAATTCCCTACCGCCCATTTTGGCGTGCCACTAGCTGGTAGCTTGATTCCTTGGATTGACAAAGATCTTGGCAACGGACAAAGTAAAGAAGAGTGGAAGGGCGGTGTTGAAACCAACAAGATTCTAGGTCGCATTGAAAATCCCGTTCATATTGATGGCTTGTGCGTGCGCATAGGTGCTATGCGCTGCCACAGCCAAGCACTAACAATAAAGCTCAATAAAAATGTGCCGCTTGATGAAATTAGTCAAATGTTGACTGAGGCAAATCAGTGGGCAAAAGTCATTCCAAACGAACGCGAAGCAAGCATGCGCCAATTAACCCCAGCAGCGGTAACAGGTGGGTTAGATGTGCCAGTAGGGCGCTTACGCAAGCTTAATATGGGTAACGAATATTTATCAGCATTTACAGTGGGTGATCAGTTGTTATGGGGGGCTGCAGAGCCATTACGCCGCATGCTCCGTATTTTGATTGAAAACTAATCAAAGCAGCTTAATAGTTAAGCACTATTGACTTTGCTAACAAACACATAGCTTAAAAATATAATGTGCATGATGAGCTTGCATGTCTAACTAATTGATGTTAATTTAATAACTGCGTATATCGTTCGTTGAGGGCAGCAAGTGCATAAACTAAAATTAAAAATGATTTCAGCCGCTGTGGCGATGACATTGGCAACAACTATGTCATATGGTGCTGGGCTAGGTAAACTTAAGGTTTCGTCTGGGTTAGGCGAACCTTTGGTAGCTGAAATCGAGCTGCTGTCTGTTACACCAGAAGAGATGAGCGGTCTTACCGCTGAAATCGCGTCAGCCGCAGCCTATGAAGCGCAAGGTATTGAGCGCACGTCTGCAGCTAACAGTGTACGTGTGCAAACAAGTAAGCGTGCTGATGGCACGCCAATATTGAAGCTAACTTCAGCACAGCCTGTAACTGATCCATTCTTAGATATGTTGGTACAAGTAGACTGGGCTTCCGGTCGCATTTTGCGCGAATATACTATTTTGTTGGATCCTCCAGCCGAAATTGCTGTTGCACCAAAAACAAGAATCACACTGCCTGAAATAAACAACAACTCGTTTGATAACAGCTCGGTAGCTGCACAAAGTGGCAATACAGCCACTGTTGTTGAGCCGGCGTCAATGTCTGCATCAGAAAAAAAGTCATCAAAACGTGGCAAAAAAGTTAAATCTGATGAAGAGAAATTAGCTATCGCCAAAGCCGAGGCCATAGCAGCAGAAAAATCTTCACAAAAAGCGTCTGAAAAATCAACAGAACAACCAGCAGAACAATTAGCCAATAACCAAGAAAGCAACACCCAAACTGAATTAACTACGCAACGAGGTGATACGCTAGGAAAAATTGCACGCGAGAATATGCCAGCGGGTGTTAACTTAGACCAAATGTTAATCGCGCTTTATAAAGCAAATAAAAATGCATTTGATGGCGGCAATATTAACCGTTTAAAAGTCGGTAAGATTATTCGAGTTCCAGTTTTGGATGAAATAGATGCTACTTCGAAACAGGATGCCAAAAAAGCTGTAGCAGTTCAAACTCAAGATTGGAATGCTTACCGTGATGCTTTGTCGGGTATCGTGGCCGATGCACCAACATCAACCGATACGGCTGAAAACAAGGCAAATGAGAATCAGGCTGGCGCTGGTAAAATTACTACTGCAGTTGATCAGTCAGCTAAGCCAGTTGAGCCAACTCAAGACGTTGTTAAATTATCTAAAAACGATACGTCATCTAAAACCGCAAAAACTAATACGCAAGTAGCCGATGCAAAGTCTGAAAATAAAACAGCGGCAACTAATGCAGCTAAAGAAGCTGACATAAAAGCGCAAATGCTTGATAAAAACGTCAAAGATATGAAGGCGTTAAAAGAGCTAACTGAATTAAAAAATAAAACACTAGCAGACGCACAAAATGCTGCAAAACTAGCTGAAGCTGCCAAACTTGCAGCTGCAATATCGAGTAAACCGACTAACGCAAAACCTGAAGAACTTAAATTACAAGAGTTAAAAGTTGAAGATTCCAAAAAGGATGCTTCAAAACTTGAGGAGCTGAAAGTTGATTTAGGTTCCGAAGCATCCACTGAACCAACGCCTCAAGACACGCCGCCAGCCTCGACGATTGATGCAACAAAGTCAGCTGATTTGGCAGCAGTAAAACCAAAAGTAAATACCCCAGTGATTGAAGTGCAGCCACCACCACCTACTTTACTTGAAACGGTAACTAGCCCAGATAATTTGCCATTAGTTGGCGGTGGTTTTGGTTTATTAGCGTTAATTGGCGGTGGTTGGTTATTTATGCGTAACAGACGCAAAAATAATATTGCTGGTTTTGAACACAGTATTATGACTGGTGGCGGTTTAAGAGGTAATACGGTTTTTGGCAATACTGGTGGTGCTACGGTTGACACTGGCGATACATCATTCTTAACAGACTTTACTAATAACCCTGGTGGCATTATTGACACTAATGAGGTTGATCCAATTGCTGAAGCTGAAGTTTATATGGCTTATGGACGTGAAAATCAAGCTGAAGAAATTCTAAAAGATGCAATTGTTAAAGAACCTGTACGTTATGAATTGCACCTTAAATTACTAGAAATTTTAGCCGGTCGAAATGACTCATCTGCGTTTGAGGCAATTGCTGGTGAGTTGTACTCATCTCTTGGTACTGACGACCCTGTTTGGAAAAAAGTAGCCGAAATGGGTATTGCAATGGAGCCCAATAATCCACTTTATAAAACAACGACCGCTACTAACGAGGTCGGCAGTCAATTTAACTCAACGTCTAGAAACTTGGCTCTAAGCGATTTTGACCAAACTCAAATTCTAACAAGTAATAGTTTAGACTTTTCGTTAGATGACGATGCGCAAGTGACTAACCTGTCAGCAACTGATAACAGCTTAGACTTTGAGTTTGATGACGATAAATCATTGTCACCAAACGAGGTAGTCAGCACTGAGCTGGTCGACTTTGGCGATAATGATAACGAAATCTCGTTTGATATGCCTGAAAAATCAGATTTAGATTTAAGTTTCGATATGCCGACAATGGATTTATCAACCAATTCAGCTGAAATAGTTGAGTTTGATAGTGCACCAACTTTAACTATGCCAGAGAGTTTAGAAATGGCAGAACTTAAAGACAACAACTCAAATTTTGGCGATTTAACCTTAGATTTAGATAATGTATCTGCCGAAACATCTGAAACTGTGCCTGTGAATCGTTTTGAAAATGTTGATAGTGCCATAGATTTTAATTTTGATGACTCCCCTAACTTTGGCGAGCTAACACAGCTTGATGAAAAATCTGAAATTGATGGTTTAACAAGCTTAAATACACTAGACGATAACTCTGAACAAGCTGCAGATAAAGATTTGTCGCCTTCAAGCTTAAATTCAGGTTTTGGTGAGATCAGTTTTGATCTTGATGATAAACCTGCAGAACTAACTACAACGATTGCTACTGAAATGCCAGAAGTTGATACGAAATTAGATTTAATTGCTGCGTATATTGAAATGGACGATAAAGAAGGCGCTAAAGAGTTGCTTGAAGAGGTACTGAAAGAAGGCGGTGTTGCCCAGCGTGCCAAAGCGAAAACTCTGTTAGATAGCTTAAATTAATGCTTTGCGGCCTTGTGGTGGCACTATTTAACTAAAAGCTCTCGAGGTTAGATTTTTTAAAAAAGCCAAGCCGAATGCTTGGCTTTTTTTGATTTGATGTCTTTTATGTTTATATGTATCTAGTTTAAAGTCCATCATATTATTGTTTTTGAACTTGCAAGCAAATATTAACCAAGTATTTTTATTGTAAAACTAATTGCTACGCTTTAAATTATTGGTAAATCCCACAAAAAATATGCATAACCCATTGTTAAAGCTTATCTTTTGCTTGAGTTTGATTGTCAGTATTAGTATAGGTCATTTGGCTAATATATTTTTTTTAGCTGTTATGTTGAGTTTTGCGCTATTTAATAATCAATTTGGCGTTATTGTAAAAGCCTGTCTAAGAATACGCTGGATAGTACTAGTGTTAGTATGCATTACTACTTTTAATGAGCCAGGTAAAATTATTGCAATATTTTCGTTTGGGCTTGCACCGACTTATGAGGGCTTATATTCAGCCCTTTATCACGCAATTAGATTGATTGATTTGATGATGGTGGTTAGTTTAATGACTAATAATATTAAACGTGATGATTTAATTTCTGCAATTTATCAACTCTTAATGCCACTAAAAATACTCAAATGTGATATTGAACGCTTTTCAGCTAGGCTATGTTTAACGCTAGAATATGTGCAAGCGCCCATAACAATTAAAGATACCTTGCTGCAAATAAAAAGTTTTACGCATAAAGATAGACCGATGAATACCACAATTAAACTTAGCTTTTTTGAGCTAAAATTTTTAGAGCTTTTATGGGTTTTTATGGTGAGTTTATTGCCTTTTTTAGTGCTGTATTTGCAACCATGAGAATTTGTCTGATTATTGAGTATGATGGTACGCATTTTCACGGCTGGCAGAGTCAGCCTAGCAAAAATACAGTGCAAGATTATTTAAATTCAGCGCTAGCAAAGATTGCTAATCATGCTGTAAGCAGCGTGGCAGCGGGTCGAACAGACGCTGGCGTACATGCGCTAAGTCAAGTCGTACATTTTGATACACAGACCGAGCGACCAATGAGTGCTTGGGTGCGCGGCGTCAATGCACATTTGCCAGCTAGTATACGTGTGCAAACGGCACAACTGGTTAATGCAGATTTTCATGCACGTTTTGATGCTTTTCAACGTAGTTACCAATATTTACTGGTAAATAGTGCAGTGGCACCTGCTATTTTGGCTAGTAAAGCGGGTTGGTACCACTTACCACTTGATATTATGGCAATGCAAGAAGCGATGCACTTTTTAGTGGGCCAACATGATTTTAGTGCGTTTCGCGCATCTGGTTGCCAAGCAAAATCGCCAGTTAAAACTATGCATAAAAGTACAGTTAAGCAGTATGGTGATTGTTATTTATTTGAGTTTACAGCTAACGCTTTTTTGCACCACCAAGTACGTAATATGATTGGCGCGCTCATATATGTGGGTAACGGCAAGCAGCCACCGCAACACATTAAGCATTTACTAATGCAACAAGACCGTACGATTTCACCACCGACTTTTTCACCTGCTGGACTTTACTTAACGGGTGTTGGTTATGACGCCAAATGGGGGTTGCCAGTGATTGAGAGGCATTTGAGCCTTGCTTTAACGCAATCATAGTTTAGTGTGACATTTTTGTTGCTTTACGGTAGTCTAGCGCTTTAATACAAACGATCAATCCTTTGAGAACTCGCGTTAAAATTTGCGGTATAACCCGCGTAGAAGACGCACTTAATTGTGCAAATATGGGTGTTGATGCGATTGGCTTGGTTTTTTACGAGGCTAGTCCGCGTAATGTCACAATTGAACAAGCAGCCAAAATTATACAAGTGTTACCGCCATTTATAAGTGTGGTTGGTTTATTTGTGAATGCAGAGTCTTCAACAATCCAACACATACTCAGCCATATTCATTTGGATGTTTTGCAGTTTCATGGTGAAGAAACGCCCAATGATTGTGCACTATATAAAATGCCATACATGAAAGCTGTGCGAGTAAAACCTAGCACAAATTTGTTACAATATTGTATTGACTACAGCGATGCACAAGCATTGCTGCTAGATGCTTATGTTGATGGTGCACACGGTGGAACTGGACATACGTTTGATTGGAATTTAATTCCACAAAACTTGACTAAACCTATAGTGTTGGCTGGTGGCTTAAGTGCGTTAAATGTGGCTGTGGCGATACATCAAACTAAACCATACGCAATTGATGTGAGTGGTGGTGTTGAGCGTGCCAAAGGTATTAAAGACGCAGATAAAATGGCTGCATTATTAAATGTTGTGAATGGCATAAAATGATTAAACTTGTGCTCGGCTAAAGCCAAGGTTGGAAATAGGTGCATTGAGCTGACTTATAGTGTTAATAAGTAGCCAAAATATAGAGTTAATTGATGCTGTTCAATTAAGTAACAATAATTAAGTAATCACATTTAAGTGGAGTTTCAAATGCAAGTGTATGACTTTCCTGACGATAGTGGACATTTTGGACCGTATGGTGGTGTTTTTGTAGCAGAAACGCTAATTGAGGCCCTAGATGACTTGCGCGTGATGTATGAAAAGTATCGCTACGACGAAACTTTTTTAACGGAATATGCCTATGATTTAAAACACTTTGTCGGTCGCCCAAGCCCTATTTACCATGCTAAGCGTTGGTCTGATCGTGTGGGTGGGGCGCAGATTTATCTTAAACGTGAAGACTTAAATCATACTGGTGCGCACAAAGTAAACAACACCATAGGCCAAGCTTTACTGGCTAAACGTATGGGCAAACCACGGGTTATCGCTGAAACTGGTGCTGGTCAGCATGGCGTGGCAACAGCTACTATTGCGGCTAGACTAGGCCTTGAGTGCGTCGTTTATATGGGTAGTGAAGATATTAAACGCCAAGCGCCAAATGTGTTCCGCATGAAATTGTTAGGAGCAACAGTTGTGCCGGTTGAAAGTGGTTCAAAAACACTTAAAGACGCGTTAAACGAAGCCATGCGTGATTGGGTGACTAATATCGAAAACACGTTTTATATTATCGGTACTGTGGCTGGCCCACACCCTTACCCTATGATGGTACGTGATTTTCAAGCGGTAATCGGTATTGAATGTAAGCAGCAAATGCAAGAGATGCTAGGTCGTCAGCCAGATGCAGTTTTAGCTTGTGTGGGTGGCGGATCAAACGCGATGGGTATTTTTTACCCGTATATTGATGTGCCAAATGTGCGTTTGATTGGTGTTGAAGCGGCAGGCTTAGGCATGGAAACTGGCAAGCACGCAGCACCATTAACGGCAAATAGCCCGGTTGGTGTGTTACATGGTAATCGTACTTATTTAATGCAAGACTCAGATGGCAACATCATTGAAACACATTCAGTTTCAGCTGGTTTAGATTACCCAGGCGTTGGCCCTGAGCACGCTTGGCTAAAAGACATTAAACGCGCTGAATATGTTGCTGTAACTGATGATGAAGCAATGGCTGCATTTCACAACTTATGTCGCACTGAGGGGATTATTCCAGCACTTGAGTCAAGTCATGCGCTGGCACACGCTGAAAAACTTGCTAAAACCATGAGTAAAGATCAGATTATTTTGGTCAATTTATCTGGTCGTGGTGATAAAGACATCAACACTGTGGCCGCGCTAGCCAACATTTCTATTTAGGTTAAAGTTTGCACCCATGCTTAATCAAAATTCGCATCTTTACTTATTTAGCAGCCAAAAATGCCCTTATCAAATAGACGTATCGTATTGGTTTGCTACTTCTATGTTACTTTGTTTGATAGTTTCTAACATACAGCTTTTTTCTAATATTTAGTCAGTTTAATCTCATGTCACGAATTCAAACAGTATTTGCAACACTTAAATCGCAACACAAAACGGCCTTAATACCCTATATTACAGCGGGTGACCCTCACCCTAAACACACTGTTGGTTTAATGCATGTGCTGGTTAAAAACGGTGCTGATTTAATCGAGTTAGGCGTACCGTTTTCAGACCCAATGGCAGATGGCCCTGTAATACAGCGCGCTAGCGAACGTGCTTTAAAACATAAAGTGGGGTTAAATACGGTGCTGGAAATGGTTAAAGAGTTTCGTTTAACAGACAACCAAACACCTGTAGTGATTATGGGTTATGCAAACCCAATCGAAGCCATGGGTTTTGATGTTTTTGTTGAAAGAGCTAAATTAGCAGGCGTTGACGGTGTGCTAACGGTTGATTATCCACCTGAAGAATGTGTAGAAATATCAGCAAAACTAAAAGCCAATAATATTGACCCTGTATTTTTATTATCGCCAACCACTGAGCATAAACGCGTTGAGATTATAGTCAACCAAGCTAGCGGCTTTGTGTATTACGTGTCTCTTAAAGGCGTAACAGGCTCTAAAAACCTAGATATCGTAGAAGTTAGTGAAAAAGTAAAAGCCATACAAGCACAAACTAATTTACCAATTGGTGTTGGATTTGGCGTGAAAGATGCAGCAACTGCAAAAGCTGTGGCCAGTATTGCAGATGCAGTAGTGGTTGGTAGCCGTATGGTGCTGGAAGTTGAAGCGTCTACAGAAGAGAATATTGCCGAGAATATTGCAAAATTGATGTGTGAATTGCGTGCTGCTATTGATAGTGCTCATTAAACTTTTAGCTAAAATCAGTTTATTTGGCATGACTAAATCAGTAACAAAACTCAGTACTAATGAGTAAATAAGAGGTAACAATAATGAGTTGGTTAAAAGACGTATTACCCCCAAGAATTAACCGCATTAAAACTGCACTCAAAAAGACCGTACCCGAAGGCTTATGGCATAAGTGCCTAGCTTGTAATGCCGTGTTATACAGCAAAGATTTAAATGTTAATTGTGAAGTTTGCCCGACATGCAATTACCATAATCGTATTTCAGCGCGTGTACGTTTAGATTTATTATTAGACGCAGATGACAAAAAAGAAATTGGTGCAGAAGTTTTACCGATCGACCCTCTGCGTTTCAAAGATCAAAAGAAATATTCAGACAGACTTAGGATTAGCCAATCAGAAGTAGGTGAAACAGATTCGCTGATTGTAATATCTGGCAACATTAAAACATTACCGGTGGTTGCCGCAGCGTTTGAATTCAAATTTATGGGTGGTTCAATGGGCTCTGTAATGGGTGAACGTTTTGTGCGAGGTGTTGAGGCGGCAATTGCGCGTAAAGCGGCATTTGTGTGTATTTCTGCAAGTGGTGGCGCGCGCATGCAAGAAGGCTTGTTATCACTCATGCAAATGGCTAAAACCAGTGCAATTTTAACGCAATTATCAAAAGCCAAATTACCATTTATTTCTATTTTAACCGACCCAACCATGGGCGGTGTGTCAGCGAGTTTTGCAATGCTTGGTGATGTCATTATTGCCGAGCCACAAGCTTTAATTGGGTTTGCAGGCCCGCGTGTGATTGAACAAACTGTACGTGAAACTCTGCCAGCAGGTTTTCAGCGAGCAGAGTTTTTACTCGAGCATGGAGCCATTGATATGATTGTTGATCGCCGAGAAATGCGTGACAAATTAGCCAGTTTAATTGCGCAGTTTACGCACCAAGATTTATCTTTAGTAAGCCCAACAACAATTAGTTCCTCAATTGAAGTTTAGGCAACTAGCTAGAATAGATTCGATTATTCAAAAATTAGTAATTTTGTGACAACAATTAGCTCTCAAGCACTACCCCAAGCGCCAGTTGGCAATGATATCTCCGCATGGCTGATCTATATTGAAGCGCTACATCCTAAATCAATTGAAATGGGATTAGCACGGGTTATAGCGGTCTACAAAAGCTTAAATATAACGCTTAGTTGCCCAGTAATTACGGTTGGTGGTACAAATGGTAAAGGCTCAACTTGTGCCATGCTGGAGCACATTTACAAGCAAGCGGGCTATCGCGTTGCTTGTTACAGTTCACCGCATTTTATTCAATTCAATGAGCGCATTCGTATTGATTTGCATAATGCAGATGACACAATCATCGTTAACGCGTTTAAAGCAATTGAGTCTGCCAGGCAAGACACACAGCTAACTTATTTTGAATTCAGTACTTTGGCTGCGTTTTGGATTTTTGCTCAAGAAAAAATAGATGTAGTCATTTTAGAAATTGGCTTAGGCGGTCGGCTAGATGCTGTCAATATTATTGAGCCTGATTGTGCAATTGTGACTAGCATTGATCTAGATCACATGGATTATCTAGGGGACACTCGCGAGAAAATTGGCTTTGAAAAAGCAGGTATTTACCGCAAAAATATACCAGCAATATGTGGCGATGCGCACCCACCCAGCACACTTAGTGAATATGCTTTAAGTATTGGGGCTGAATATTTGGCGATTAACCAAGCTTTTAAATTTGTGGTGCACTCTAAAACTTGGGATTACAGCTTCAAGCAAATTACTTATAAATCTCTGCCAAAACCTGCTCTTAAAGGTGTGTTTCAAATTGAAAATGCGGCTTGCGTGTTGACTTCAATTACACAAATGCAAACACTTTTACCTGTGACTGAGCTTGCAATACGCTCAGGTTTATTGAGCGTGCAATTACAGGGGCGTTATCAGCAAATCAAGCAAAGGCCAGTGGTGATCGTTGATGTCGCTCATAACCCGCATGCAGCTATATCTTTAGCGCACAATTTAGCGGCGGACGATTTTTCAGGTAAAACAATTGCGGTATTTGCCATGCTGGCCGATAAAGATATTGCTGGCGTTATACAAGCCGTTGGTCAACAAATAGATGTTTGGCATATTGCCAGTATCGACTCGTCGCGGGGTGCTAAAGCGCAAACGCTGTATAACGCTATTCTGCTGGCTTTTCCTCAAGCGACTATTTTTTCACACGCAAGCATTACACAAGCTTATGCTGCAGCTTCTTTGCAATTGCTTGCTAACTTCGATGAGTATGCCAGCGAAAATGCTGCCTGTGAACATGTTAGTGAAAATGTTAGAATAATCGTATTTGGTTCTTTTTATACAGTGGCTGCGGTTATGCAACTGGAATCGCCCATAAAAGTAACAGTTAACGCCTGAAACTGAGCATTTAAACCTAACACCAGCACAGAATACGAAAGTCAAGTCATGGCAGAAGATTTATCACCGCAGTTAACACAAAAAAATACGCAAAGTGAACAAGAGCTACAGCTCAAAAAACGCGCTAGACGCCGCTTAGTTGGTGCTATCGCCTTAGTTCTAGCTATGGTTGTGATATTACCAATGATTTTGGATGATCGATCAACTAAGCCACAAGCGCCAATTACTATTAGCATTCCAGATGAAGACAATACTGAATTTACTTCAAATATTGTGCCACTACCACCTGTTGATGTAGCGCCAGAATCTCAAACTAATACTGCTGCTCAGCCTAATTCTGTTGTACAACCTGGCGATGCTGCTGAAAATAAGTCAGCTATCGACAATACTAACATAGCTAATTCACCTGCAAAAACACCTTCTACTGTTGTAAAAAATGATAATGCATCCACTGATAACGATGTGACCAATCAGCTTCAAGTTACTAAGCCAGATGCTGTAAAAGTTGAGCCAGCAGCTGAAAAATCTGCTTTATCTAATGCTAAAAGTAATCATATTGCCAACACTACAGTGAATAAATCAGGTAATTTTGCTGTACAAATTGGTGTTTTTTCAAATGCTGAAGCAGTTAAAGAGCTACAAGTAAAGCTTTTGGCTGATGGCGTAAAAACGCATACAGAAACGATTAAAACAGATAAAGGCGATAAAATTAGATTAAGAACCAGCCAATACAATAGCCGCGAAGCAGCCATAGAAGCACTGAATTCAATTAAATTAGCTGGTGTAGCAGGCGGCATGGTAGTTGCAGAATAAATAGCAATGACTACTTTTGATTATATTGTGTTGTTTATTGTTGGGTTCTCCATCATATTAAGTATGATGCGCGGAATAATTAAAGAAATATTAGGCTTAGTAGGTTGGGTAGTCGCATTTTTTGTAGCAAAACTATACGTATTACAATTGGTTTTATTGCTACCAGACAGCATACCAACCGAGGCGCTGCGTTTTTTAGCGGCATTTTTAATTTTATTCTTATCAACTTTACTAATATTTAGCTTGCTAAGTATTGCTATCAACCATATTTTCAAACGCGCTGGCATTAGCTGGGTAGACCGTAGTTTAGGCGCAGTATTTGGCCTTGCACGTGGTCTTATTATCGTGTTGATTATGGTTTTTATTGCTGGCTTAACTAAGATACCGCAAGATAATCGATGGCGAAATGCCATGCTGAGCGCACCACTAGAAGCATTAGTGACGCAATGCTTAGTTTGGCTGCCACAAGACATTGCTAAGCACGTGAAGTATGATTAGACTGCACGAATAGCTTAGTGTGTACGCTCTCATAGTTAGGCTAAACGCTTCACTTGATGTGTGCACAAAAACTGAATTTATATTATTAGGAAACCTGCCATATGTGCGGAATCATCGGCGTAGTAGGTAAAGCCCCGGTTAATCAGTTGCTTTATGACGGTCTTTTGGTGTTACAGCACCGTGGCCAAGATGCAGCAGGTATTGTGACCTGTGAGGGTAATACCTTCTACATGCATAAAAATAACGGCTTAGTACAAGACGTTTTCCACACGCGACACATGCGTAACTTGGTTGGCAAAGCTGGTATCGCCCATGTGCGCTACCCAACAGCTGGCTCATCTAGTGCGGCTGAGGCGCAACCGTTTTACGTTAACTCACCGTTTGGCATTGTGCTAGGTCATAACGGCAATTTAACTAACTCTGAGCAACTCAAAAAAGAGATGTTCAGACAAGATTTACGTCATATCAACACTAGTTCTGATTCTGAAGTTTTATTAAACGTACTCGCCCACGAAATTGAAAATACAGCGCATTCGGCTGTGCTCAATACCGATATGGTGTTTGAAGCGGTAGCTGCTGTACATAGGCGTTGTAAGGGTGCTTACGCAGTCGTTGCGATGATTGCAGGTTTTGGTTTACTGGCATTTCGTGATCCAAATGGAATTCGTCCGCTAGTCATCGGCAAGCATGAAACACCATCGGGCACAGAATATATTGTGGCTTCAGAAAGTGTAGCGCTAGATGTACTGGGCTTTAAATTTGTGCGCGATGTGGCACCAGGTGAAGCGGTATTTATTGATATGGACGGTAATTTTTTCAGCCGTCAATGCTCAGAAGTCGCTAAATTAAACCCTTGTATTTTTGAGTACGTTTACTTGGCACGACCTGATTCATTGATAGATGGTGTTTCAGTTTATCAAACACGTTTAAATATGGGCGTAACCCTTGCCAATAAAATCAAACGTGACTGGAAAGATTTACAGATTGATGTGGTGATACCGATTCCAGAATCCAGCCGTCCAAGTGCATTGCAATTAGCTGAGTCATTAAATTTACCATACCGTGAAGGCTTTATTAAAAACCGCTATATTGGCCGCACATTTATTATGCCAGGCCAAGCGTTACGTAAAAAATCGGTTCGCCAGAAGCTAAACCCTATTAGTGTTGAGTTTAAAGGCAAAAATGTACTCTTAGTGGATGACTCTATCGTACGTGGTACAACCTCAGAGCAAATTGTGCAAATGGCTCGTGATGCAGGCGCTAACAAAGTATATTTTGCCTCTGCAGCACCGCCAGTGCGCTTTCCTAACGTTTACGGTATTGATATGCCTAGCCGTGATGAGTTGCTAGCGACCGATAGAACAGACCAAGAAATCTGTAAAGCAATTGGCGCTGATGCGCTGATTTATCAAGATTTAGATGATTTAATCGAGTGCGTACAACTGATTAACCCCGCCATTAAAAACTTTGATTGCTCTTGTTTTGATGGAATTTACGTAACTGGTGATGTAAACGAAGCCTACTTTGCAGCAGTTGAAGCCGCGCGTGGTGAGGGTGAAAAGCATAAAAAACCTGCAAACTCTAGTACGCAATTAGATTTAAACTTAATCACGCTTAAAGAAACTGAAGAAGAATCAGCATAATACTATTTGGCCATAGCTTTTAGCTGTTATTTTTGTAGCACTTACTTGCACACTACTTAGTTTTCAGTTTTGTTTTGGTTTTGCTAAAAAGTTAGTTGACGCTTTAAATTTATCGGCATACACTTAATTTGCGCTGATTTGAGTGACTCAACTTAAACAAAGTCTAACTCAGCTTGCGGGCGCATAATAAAACCAGCTAAAGCGAGAAAAAAGAAACCCGTATCCGCTTAAGTTGTAGATACGGGTTTTTTTATTCAAAAGCTAAAATATTATCGCACTACGTTATCGTGAGTATTTTTTACCGTTTGCGTATAAAACATGTGCGGCACTTAAATAAATATGTACGCGCCAAGTTTTAAATTACAAGCGCTGCTTAAATGTTTTTATTTTATGTTTTTTATTTTTATAACTTAGGTAATCATGAAAAAAGAACTACTAACTAATCAATATCACTCTCAAACACTGGCAGTGCGTGCGGGCAGTGAAATGACTGAATTTGGTGAAAACTCTGAAGCGCTGTTTTTAAACTCTAGCTTCAGATTTAATAGTGCCGCACAAGCAGCAGCGCGCTTTGGTGGCACTGAGCCTGGTAACATTTACTCGCGCTTTACCAACCCCACAGTCACCATGTTTCAAAATAAACTAGCCGCACTGGAGGGCGCAGAGCAGTGCGTTGCAACTTCTAGTGGTATGTCTGCAATTTTAGCGTGTGTTATGGGGTTGTGTAATGCGGGCGATCACGTAATTGCCTCGCGTAGCGTCTTTGGCACAACAGTGCAATTGTTTGGCAATATACTCAAGCGCTGGGGTTTAGAGGTCACTTTCGTGTCACTCACCGACCCGCTGGAGTGGCAAGCGGCCATTACACCAAAAACCAAGCTATTTTTTGTGGAAACGCCATCAAACCCATTAACAGAAGTGTGTGATATTCAAGTGTTGGCAGATATCGCCCATCAAGCTAACGCTTATTTAGTGGTTGATAATTGCTTTTGTACCCCAGCTATACAAAAGCCGTTAGATTTAGGCGCTGATATTATTATTCATTCAGCGACTAAATACATTGACGGGCAGGGTAGATGTTTAGGCGGCGCGGTACTTGGCACTAAAGCGTTAATGGAACCAGTTTATGCATATTTGCGTACTGCAGGTGTTACGATGAGTGCATTTAATGCTTGGGTATTTATAAAGGGGCTAGAGACATTGCATATTCGTATGGAAGCCCATGCTAGAAATGCGCTGGCGTTGGCAATATGGCTTGAAAAGCAACCTAACGTAGCACGCGTTTATTATCCTGGGCTAGTTTCTCATCCACAACATACGCTTGCCATGCAGCAACAGACTAATGGTGGCGGTATAGTTAGTTTTGAAGTGAAGCCAAAACCAGGTCAAACTGAGCAAGAAGCAGCATGGGCGCTAATTGATGCAACAGAGCTAATTTCTATTACAGCCAATTTAGGTGACGCAAAAAGTACGATTACTCACCCAGCCACCACGACACATAGTCGCGTAACCGCTGAGGCGCGCGCAATGGCGGG
>JANNBX010000215.1:0-12788 GCA_031385945.1 Methylophilaceae bacterium
TTGTAGCATGACTAATTGCGGTTGTATGACCACACCAAAACGGCGCGACATTTGAAATAGGCTCAACAGGGTGCGCCCAAAAGAAATCTCTTTTAATGGCTTATCAAAAATTGGCTCACAAATGGCGCGTACAGCCGTTTCTAGCTCATCAACACTCGTATCTTTTGGCACCCAGCCAGATTCAATGTGCGCCATCGCAACATCGCGATAATCACGATTAAAAAACGCTAAAAAGTTACGCGCTAAATAATATTTATCACTTTCACTTAAAGATCCCATAATGCCGAAATCTAGCGCAATATATCGTCCATCGTCTGCCACTTGAATATTACCTGGGTGCATATCGGCGTGAAAAAAACCATCGCGAAACACTTGCGTAAAGAAAATCTCAACGCCCTCACGCGCAAGTTTACTAATATCTATGCCTTTGCTGCGAATTACGTCTATTTGGCTAATCGGCGTGCCAGACATACGCTGCATGGTCATTACATCTTTACGGCACCAATCCCAGTGTACTTCTGGTATCAGTAATTTTTTACGTCCCGTTTTATCAGCGGGAAAATTACGCGCTAGCTGACTACAATTAGCAGCTTCTAATGTCAAATCTAGCTCATGTATAGTGTGCCGCGCAAACTCCTCAACAACCTCTTGCGGCTTTAAGCGGCGACCCTCAGCAGATAATTGATCAACTAACCAAGCAATGGTATTTAAAAGCTTTAAATCACCTTTTATCACCTTAGCAATACCAGGACGCAACACTTTAACTGCTACCGCTAGGCCATTTGGTAGCTTTGCAAAATGCACCTGCGCAATAGACGCGCTAGCAATCGCTTTCTCGTCAAACTCGCTGTAAATGGCCAAAAGTGGCTGCTCAAACGCTGCCTCTATCGTTTGTTTAACTAACTCAAACTCAAATGGCGGCACTTTGTCTTGCAGTTTTGCAAGTTCATCTACGATATCTAAGGGAATCAAATCTCGCCTAGTAGAGAGCATTTGTCCAAACTTCACAAAAATTGGACCTAGCGCCTCAAGCGCTAAACGCAGCCGCTCTCCTCTTGGGCGCACGGTGTTGCGCCAAAAAAACAGTACGTTAAATATAGGTTTAAGAAACTTTAACTTACTGTGTGCCAGTAAAAACTCATCTAAGCCAAACTTGAACACAACATAAAATATTTTTAAAAAACGGAAAATTGACATGTTGATTAGCTATTCGTTTGCGTTGCTTGCAGTTGCAGAGCTGACCGTTGAGTTACTAGTCATTGAACTGTTAGTAGTTGAGTTGTTGGCATTGATGTATTGCGCTAGCTTTTCAATTTTTTTATCTAACCGCGCAACATCATCACGCAGTGTATCAACCGCCTGATTAAAAGTCTCTACAGCTACTTTTTTAGCGATTGTTGGTCGCTCTTCTTGCCAATACTCGGTCAACATTTCAGCAGTATTCACCACTTGTTGCTTAATTGCACCACTGGTTTTTTTTGCAAACTGAATACTTTCATAAGCGGCGGTATCACCAATTACACGGCTTAAATCTGCCTCAATATCCCACGACAAACCGCTCAAAACTTTACCAATATCAGTCGCAAAATCATGGTCACCTGTAATGTTGATCTCATTTTTTGCAGCATCACTTTTAGCTAACATTTTTAGCGCAGTAGTCATCGACATACCAATCACTGCGTCTGCTGCTAAAGTTTCACCGGCCACGGCAAGTGTGCCGTCTTCAAGCACAATTAAGTGCGCTGTAATACTAGTTATTTCCAGCTGTAGCACTTTGCCACTATGGGTAGTTAGCATGGGCTTGGCCCAGCTATTTTGAGCGATCAAATGTTGTAAAACTTGGCTAATAATTGGCTTTAACATTAAGTGCATCTCTTTGAAATTGAATTTTTTTCGAGCATCTGCTTTACGGGTTGCATGCTTAAAATATTAGTCTTCACACTGCGATGCTCATTAAAAAATAACTCTCTTCTTATACAATATATATGGTGTGTTTTAATTACGACTTGTTTATCTTAACAACTTAAATTTGCAAAGCGGGCTTTACAGCTTATAACCTTTATGCAGAGCCACAATACCAGCACTCAAATTGTAGTAATCCACACGGCCCAAGCCCGCTTCTGCCATCATCGTTTTGAGTGTTTCTTGGTCTGGATGCATACGAATAGATTCAGCCAAATACTGATAGCTATCAGCATCTTTGGCAAATATTTTTCCCATAATTGGCAATAATTTGAATGAATAAAAATCATACGCTTTTTCAAGTGGCGCCCACACTTTTGAAAACTCAAGTACCAGCAATCGCCCACCTACTTTAAGTACGCGTTGCATTTATTTTAATGCAATATCCTTATGTGTCATGTTGCGTAAGCCAAAAGCCACAATCACGCAGTCAAAAGTATCATCAGAAAATGGTAGTTTTTCAGCGTCACATAAGGTTACGGGCACACTCAAGCCAGCGTCTATCATACGATCACGACCAACACGCAACATAGATACATTGATATCAGTTAACACAACTTGCCCGCTGTTATCTTTTGCGCCAACGCCTACTTTTTTAGCAAATAGGCTGGACAAATCTCCGCTACCACCTGCAATATCTAATACCTTGTCGCCTAATTTAACACCACTCAACTCCACTGCAAATTTCTTCCAGCTGCGGTGCATGCCAGCAGACATAACATCGTTCATTAGGTCATATTTACTAGCTACCGAATGAAAAACCTCGCCTACTTTGTTCGCTTTATCCACTTCATTGACGGTTTTAAATCCAAAATGTGTGCTTTTATCTTCCATAATCACCTCAATTTACTTCTTTACGCTTGTAACCAGCCATGTCTAATTTACCTATGTATTCTAACCAGAGCGCCTCATAATTTTTTGCTAAATCATACAAGTAATCCCAAGAATATAAACCCGTATCATGCCCATCTGAAAAGGTTAATTTAATCGCGTAGCGCCCTACTGGCTCAATGGCAGTAATATTGACATGCTCTTTACCAACCTGCAAAACGGCTTGCCCAGCACCGTGACCACGTACCTCAGCTGAGGGTGAATACACTCGTAAAAACTCACAACTTAGCTGACAAGTTGTATTGTCATCGAAACTTATCTCAAGTAATCGTGAAGCTTGGTGTAATTTTATATCGGTTGGTGTTGCTGAATTCGCATCTAAACCACTCATTTTAACGCTCAATTATCGATTTAACATTCAAGACATCATGATAGCAGACTGCCAGTTTCAAATTAAGTTGATGATAAAATTGAAAATACGTTAATGTGAATTTCAAATGGTCTTTATGCCTATCAAAAATGCAAAAAAGCCTATTAAAAATAACCACTAGTCACTTTCTCATGCCGTTTATCAGATTCTACTAATAGCGAGTTGATTTAATAGGGCATTTTGCGCGAATACGTGTTATGTTAACGCTAATTTACACAGTAATCGTTGGGGTTAATGATGGCCGTTACAAAGTTATCCGAAGAGTTTGCAGCTTATTCAAATTGGCGCAAAGGTATTGTTGACGCTATTTGCGATTACCGCAGCTGGCTAAATGAGCAAGAACTGAATGATATGCAAACTGACCAGCGCATACACCAAGTGCTTGAAAGGCTGCGCGAAGATAAGCTGAATGTTGCATTTGTCGCGGAGTTTTCCCGCGGTAAATCAGAGCTAATCAATGCTATATTTTTTGCAGGCTATGGCAAACGCCTACTACCATCAAGTGCTGGGCGTACCACTATGTGCCCAACCGAGCTGCTATACGACCCATCAAAACCGCCATCATTACAATTATTACCCATAGAAACACGGCTTTCAGACGCCACGACTACTGAATACAAACGCTATGCTGAAGAATGGCAAGTATTTGAGTTTTCAATCGATAATAATGACAGCATGGTTGAAGCTTTTAAACAAGTTAGCCGTACTAAAAAAGTAACCAAAGAAGAGGCTGAACGCTACGGTTTATATGATCCTGACAATGCTGATGATAGTTTAAATCTCAACAAAGATGGCTCAATCGATATTCCATGCTGGCGCTACGCCATGATTAACTTTCCCCACCCGTTACTTGAGCAGGGTTTAGTTATTTTAGATACCCCAGGTTTAAATGCAATTGGTACTGAACCAGAACTCACACTTAACATGCTACCAAACGCACACGCTGTGCTATTTATACTAGCCGCTGACACAGGTGTAACTAAGTCTGAAATTGACGTTTGGCGCCAATTTATTAGTGGTACTCGCTGGAAACAAAAAGGTCGTTTAGCTGTTTTAAATAAAATTGACGGCCTGTGGGACGACCTAAAGACCGAAGCTGAAATTGATGCCGAAATCACTAAGCAAATCGCCATGAGTGCTGACTTGCTGAATCTTGAAAAAAATCAAATATTCCCAGTATCTGCGCAAAAAGGCTTACTGGCTAAAGTGAATGACGACCCAGAATTATTGGCTCGTAGCCGTGTGATGGCATTAGAAACCGCTTTGTCTGATGAATTAATTCCATCTAAAAAAGAAATAGTGCATGGCAACACTAAAAATGAGGTTGAAGACTTAATTAAGAACTCAATCAAAATATTAGAAGCACGTATTGCGGGTATTGACGAGCAGTTGAGTGAGCTACGTGGATTACGTGGCAAAAATGAAGATGTAGTTGAGCACATGATGCACAAAGTGCAAACAGATAAAGAAAACTTTGAAAAAGGCCTGCAAAAGTTCCAAGCATTGCGCAGCATATTCTCTCAACAAACTAACCAATTGTTTACCCTGCTTGGTATGGAGCAATTAAAAGTTGAGGTGTTTAAAACCCGTGAAACGATGCTCAAAGCAAATTGGACCAAAAATATACGTAGTGCAATGGACAGTTTTTTTGAGGATTTGAAAGATAAACTGATTCAGTCTGACGCGCAAATTGATGAAATTAAACGCATGATGACGGCTATGTACGAAAAATTTTCAGTTGAACATGGCTTAAGAAAGTCTGAAGCACCAATTTTTTCAACTTTACGTTACCAAAAAGAGTTACTGAAATTAGAGCGCGCTTATAAAGAGCAATTTAATACTAGACTCAATATGTTAACGAATGAAAAAATGACACTAACGTCTAAGTTTTTTGAGACATTAGCTAGCCGCGTTGTAGATGTGTTTGAAATGGCTAATCGAGATGTTGAAAATTGGCTTAAAGCTGTGATTTCTCCAATGGAAACACAAGTGCGCGAACATCAATTACAGTTACGTCGCAGACTTGAAAGTATTAAGCGTATTTACAAAGCCACAGACACATTAGAAGACCGAATTACCGAGCTTGAAAGTATAGAAAAAGGCATTGTTTCGCAACTAAGTGATTTAAAAATAATCAACCAGTGTGTCAATAATGCGTTGGAATATAAAGAAAGCGACAACCTAGATAAGGCGGCCTAAACTTTAATGCTTTAGTGCTAGATTGATATTGTTAAATCAATAATGATTGGATGGTTATTATTTGAGAAATACAGCCAGACTAGCACAACTAAATGAGCATAATTTGCTAAGCATAACTAGATCAATATAGTTTAAAAAATACAGCTGTAAAAAATACAGCTCTATAAATTTATTCGGTGATGCTCGGTGAATACAACTTTGTAAATGGCAGCTCACCAGCACCGCATATAGTCTCTAATTTGATGAACAGTGTTTATCAGTAATGGCCAATAGATAATGACTTTTAATACACTTGTTTTTTTATTTTCCATTTCGGCAGTTTTTATTGCCGCAGCAGCTTATGGCATTTTTTGGTCTATTAAAAATAATCAATTTGATGATTTAGAAGGTCCAGCGCAACGTATTTTGAATGAGGATGATGTAGAATTATTACCTCACGAAAAAATCAATTATCACTAATCAATGTTTAGGATTATTTGATTCAATCGATTAAAGCTCACTTAACCAAGCTCACCATAAACTGATTATTATGTTAAAAAAACTTAAATTTATTAAGCAATACTTTACTTTTGATAGCCTACCTTTGACTATTATTGTGTACTTAATTACATTCTCTTGGGCATCAGTATTGTCTGTTATTTTCTTTTCATAGCTATTGAATGGATAAACTGCAATACTTAGCTTGATAATTAGCTTATAAAGTTACTAAAAAAAGCATAAAGCCTGCTAGGAACTGACTTAACAAAATATATATTTAATAAAAGCACAAATATCTTTTTAAAAAAAACACGAAAATTTAGCCAAAAAATACAGTTATATACTTAAAAAAACTCTTCCCAATAAAAAAGCCGCAATTGCGACTTTTTTATTGGGTACCACATTTTTTTATAAAAACTATTAGTGCATTACCACTGCTAGTTGAACTTTCATTTTTTGCATGGCTTTTTGTTCAATTTGGCGCACACGTTCAGCAGAAATATCAAACTCAGCAGCTAAATCATGCAATGTTGCGCTGCTATCTTCGTTTAACCAACGAGCTTCAACAATGCGACGACTGCGCTCATCTAAACTTGCAAGAGCATTAGCAAGTGTTGATGATTTAAGCGCCTCAATTTGGGCTGTAGCTAGCGCCTCTGAAGGTTCGTCGGACGGATCTTGCAAGTAGGCAATTGGGCTGTAATGGTCATCTTCGTTACTATCATCGCCTTCAAGTGACATTTCATGCCCGCCCATACGCGACTCCATTTCCATCACATCTTCGGGCTTTACATTTAATGCTTTTGCAATGCGCTTTACTTCATCTGGCTGAAGTGTGCCTGCACCTTGACGCATGCTGCGTAAATTAAAAAATAGTTTACGTTGTGCTTTTGTAGTGGCAAGCTTAACTAAGCGCCAGTTTTTAACAATGTATTCGTTGATTTCTGCTTTGATCCAGTGCATAGCAAACGATACTAAACGTACACCACGGTCTGGGTCAAAACGGCGCACCGCTTTCATTAAACCAATATTACCTTCTTGCACTAAATCAGCTTGTGGCAGGCCATAACCAGCATAGCCACGCGCAATACTAACCACTAGTCGCAAGTGCGACATAATGAGTTGTTTTGCCGCTTCTAAGTCGTTATCATTTTTAAGCCGCATGCCTAAGCTATGCTCTTCTTCGGCGGTAAGCAGAGGAAAAGCCTTAATAGCACGCATGTACTGGCTTAAACTATCTTGCGTAGCAATCATTGGTAACACTAAAGCGTCATTCAAAGTAACACCTCTTTTAAAATATAAACAAGCAATTTTGCGTTATTTTAGCACTCCTTACTGTTGAGTGCTAGTGCAGATAAAAGTTTCAAGCAATTGATACTGTTACATTTTTTTACATTATTAAGAAAATCAGCGCATGATTTGCCACAGGTAAAGCTGTGCATTACAATCGCAGCATGTTTAGATTACTCATTATATTTACAAGCTTCATACTTGTCTGTGCGCAAGCTCACGCAACAGATGAAGTTGCTACTGAACAAGAGCCAAGTGCGCTGGTATCTTTATCTCAGCAGGTATCTGACAAAGTACAAGAAGTGCTTCTAAATGCATTAAGCTTGACTGGTATTCAATATAAATATGGTGGAAACTCACCAGAAACTGGTTTTGATTGCAGCGGATTTGTTCGCTATGTGTTTAAACAAGCACTCAATTTAACGCTCCCCCATAATGCGCGCGCCATGAGCCAAATGGGTACGCAAATTACACAAAATCAGCTCAAACCAGGTGATTTAGTATTTTTCAATACACTAAAAACGAAGTTCTCACATGTGGGCATTTATGTGGGAGATAACCGCTTTATTCACTCGCCCAGTGCAGGTAAAGAGGTTAAAGTGGTTAATATGAAAGAATCATATTGGGCCAGCCGCTACAACGGCGCGGTGCGTGTTGAGCACTTAAATGATAGCGAATCAGCAACAGTTGAATCATTGATAAATGAAAAAACTGAATCTGCGCCAACAGCAGAACAAAACATGAAATAAACTTTAGCCGATATATTTTAAAAACTTAAAAGCCTAGCTAAATTAGCTAGGCTTTTGCATGTGGACAGTCTCAACCAATTATTTATATGAAACAAACAATTCTGCAAGACCATCCATTTAATATTTGCAGTCTAGATACCGAATGGCGCTACGTCACCTGGCTTACGTAGCATTTTATCAACTTCACCCATGTGTAGCTCTTCTTGGTAAATCATTTCACGCGCATACTCTTCAAGCATTACAGATTCACCTTCAACTAATTTGAGTAACTTTTTATAGCACTCTAGAGAAGCTAATTCGTGCGCTAAAGACTCACGCATAATATCCCCAATGTCGTGATTATGCGTTTCTAACAACGGGCCAATGGACAATGATGGGTGACCGCCAAGATGGGTAATCAGTTCGCCTGCTTTATCAGCATGGCCTAGCGACTCAGTTGCTTGACCACGCAACCAAGACACGATTGGTATGCGATTATAACCAAACACCATTAGCGCGTAATGCGTGTAGCGCACCACACCAGCGAGCTCCATTTCTAAGATAGTATTGAGTGCTTTTACTACTTTTGCGTGATCTATTTTGCTAGACATGTTTTTCTCCTGAAATTGTTAGTTTGTTATGCAACAAAGCATTACGACTAAACGCACTATACCTAATATAAAAATTACTTGCAGAACTGCAAATAGTTCCCATTGTGAATCTCATCAGAGATCATTACTGATAGGACCATCACTATGCCCAAGGCTACGATCTGGGTCTATTTGATTGCGTATTAGCTGTTTTATCTCTTTAGTTTCGGGAAAACGGCTCTGCGTTTTGCGATCAAATAATAGGTGGTCATTGAGCCTAACCTGAAAAATACCACCCGAACTTGGAACTAGCTCAACTTGCTTAATGTCTGTTTCAAAGGTAACCAGTAATTCTTGTGCAAGCCATGCAGCACGCATCATCCACCTGCACTGGGTGCAGTATTCAATAGTAATGCGATGTATTTTCATCGTAAGCTCCAGCAAGGAAAAGAATAACTTACAAGGCAAACGCTAACTGCCTAATAATTAGTTTAAACAGTTTAGCATTAACAAGAATACCCACAAGCTAGATCAAATAACGTAAAATCTAGCTTAATTTATTGATAATTCAACATTAACAGAAAGAATTACATGCGTTCAACCTTTCAAAAATTTGGTTTAATTACTAGCGGTGCAGCGCTTGGCTTAATGGTCAGTTTAACTTTTTCGGCATTTGCTGAAAAAGACATTCGGAACCAATTACCACTCGATGAGCTACGCACATTTGCAGAGGTTTTTGGCCGTATTAAACAAGATTACGTTGAGCCCATTGAAGATAAAAAGCTGATTACCGAAGCAATTAACGGTATGTTAACTGGCTTAGACCCACACTCTGCTTACTTTGATGCTGATTCATACAAAGACTTGCAAGCTGGTACGCAAGGTGAATTTGGTGGCTTGGGTATAGAAGTTGGCATGGAAGATGGCTTGGTGAAAGTGATGTCACCCATCGATGACAGCCCAGCCGCAAAAGCTGGCATTAAAACAGGCGATCTTATTTTTAAACTAGATGACGCGCAAGTGAAAGGCATGACGCTGAATGATGCAGTTAAAAAAATGCGCGGCAAACCTGATACACCGATTGTGTTGACCATTTTGCGTAAGGGCGAAGTTAAACCGCTTACATTTAAATTGATGCGTGCAGTCATTAAATCAAAAAGTGTGAAACCAAAATTAGTAGAGCCAGGCTATGCGTACGCTCGCGTAACGCAGTTTCAAGAGCACACTGGCGAAGATTTAGCCAAAGCGATTAAAACAATGTCTGCCGAAAATAAAGGTGCCTTTAAAGGGTTTGTACTAGATTTACGTAATGACCCAGGTGGATTATTAAATGCGGCTGTTGGCGTTACTGCAGCATTTGTTGAAAAGAACAAATTAGTGGTTTATACAGAAGGCCGTGCTGAAGATTCAAGAATGAAATTATCAGCTACGCCTAACGACTACGTGCGTGGTGGTGCAGCTAATGACTATTTGCGCGACTTACCCGCTGAAATGAAAACAGTACCAATGGTTGTGTTAGTGAATGGCGGCTCAGCTTCAGCTTCTGAAATTGTAGCTGGTGCCTTGCAAGACTACAAACGTGCGGTCATCATGGGTACGCAGACTTTTGGTAAGGGTTCAGTACAAACTATATTGCCATTACCAAATGGTACGGCAATTAAGTTAACGACAGCGCGCTACTTCACACCGAATGGTCGCTCTATTCAGGCTAAAGGTATTGTGCCAGATATTTTAGTTGAAGAAAGTATCAACGGCGGTGGTGACTCAAGCTTAAACTTACGTGAAGCAGACTTAGCGAAACACTTGTCTAACCCAAAAGATGCAGATGCTAATAAACCTGCTGAGGCTAAACCAGATGCAGAGCCTAAAAAAGATGAAAACAAAAATCGTTTTGCTGACAAGGTAGGCCCAGTAGAATTTGGCTCAAAAGATGATTACCAACTGACACAGGCTATTAACTTACTTAAAGGCTTAGATATTTTAAAAAAATAATCTTAAAAATAATTTTAGATAAAATATTTTATGAACATATCATTTGACCGCTTTATTATTGAGTTTGATAAGGGCTTGCGTACGCTACTAGCTAAACCAGCTAACGCGCGCGCAAACCCTGCTGAAGATATTTTAGAAGCAGATTTATCTGACACCCAAAAGAAACAGGTAGTGGCGCTGATGCGTGTGAATCACACTGGTGAAGTGTGTGCGCAAGCTCTCTACAGTGGTCAAGCGATTTCCTCAAAAAATATAGACACAACTAAAGCCCTTAACGCTGCAAGCTTGGAGGAAATTGACCATCTAGCATGGTGTGAGAGCCGCATTACTGAGTTAAATGGTAGAACAAGCCTACTTAACCCACTATTTTATGCAAGCTCATTTACGATTGGTGCGATTGCTGGCGCGGTTGGTGATAAGTGGAATTTAGGGTTTTTAGCTGAAACTGAAAAACAAGTGAGCGTACATTTAGAGGAACATTTGCAGGCGTTACCGGAAGCTGATTTAAAAACACGTGCAATTTTAGAGCAAATGCAAACTGACGAAAATCACCACGCAGAAATGGCTAGAGAGCACGGTGCCGCCGACCTGCCTGATGTTGTGCAAAAATTTATGCTGGCTACATCCAAAATAATGAAAGTTGCAAGCTACAGAATTTAGCCGCCCGGGCTATTACACGCTAACTGCTCTTGCACGCTTAGTTATTTTTTGTATATCAGTATTGTTGCCATATAAAACTTTCATTTATTTAATCTAAACACATAAGTTTGCAATTAAACAAGCAGTTACATCGAATATCCAACAATTATCCGTAAACATCCAATCATTAAACAGAATTAGAAAAACCGAAAAAATGAATTTTGCTGAAACACTTGCCACACTGGCTGACGTGAGCCACCTACAAAAAATTGAATTATTAAATGCAGATGGTAGCTTAAACGCATCCATTGAAAATAAACCTGGTCAACAAGGCTCTTTAAAAGTTTATGCACATTTAGCTAAAAAGTTTGGTGCTATAACAGTAGATGCGGCGCAAGAAGGTTTAGATCTTTATTGTGAGCACACTGAGGATGCAGAAATCAACCCTGGAAAACATCCTAATATTGATAGGTTGTTTGATGTGCTAGAAGATGACAGCAAGCTAACTGTAAAACTGAGCTAGTTGTAAGGCTAAGTTAGTGACGAGTATTAAGTACTTGTAAGTCATAGCTGGTCTTAAAGCTTTGCTGACTAGAAAGCTTCATTAGATAGATAGCTTAGCTATATAAATCTAAAGGAGATTATTATTTATTTCGTGTAACTGCTGAATACCTACTTAATTTAAGATTTGCTAGAGATTGGCGGGTGATAAATAAGCTCTAACAGATGTCCCACTGGGTCTAGGCAGTAAAAACCACGCGATCCATCACGATGCGTTTTTGGTGCTTCGGTAATGCGGATGTTATGCGTTACAAAGTAAGCATGCCAATTGTCAACGTCTTCTGGAGTCTTGAGTACAAAACCAATGTGATCTAAGCGTTGCGTGCCGTTTGCAACGTAATCTACCCTGTGCAGGGCAAAAACATCGCCATGATTAGTTAAATATACATTATCAGCGTCAGGTTGCCATTCAATCTGCATACCCATAATTCTGGTGTAAAAATCTACCGCAGTTTCTAATTCTTTAATAAATAACGCAACATGACGTATGCCGATCATGCCTGCTGGTTGTAGTTTGTTTTCCATTAGATCTCTAGCGCTTTTATTTCAAAATCATGCGTAATTTCACAAGCTTTGGCGAGCATAATGGACGCTGAACAATATTTTTCAGCTGACAATTTCACAGCGCGCTCTACTTGGCTTTCATTCAAATGATTACCTGTCACTACAAAATGTACGTGTATTTTAGTGAACACTTTTGGAACCTCATCCGCTCTGTCTGCACTAATTTCAGCAACACAATCAATAATAGGTTGACGCGATTTTTTTAAGATAGTCACCACATCAAATGAGGTACAAGCACCCATGCCAATGAGTAACATTTCCATGGGGCGCATGCCAATGTTACGGCCGCCATTTTCTGGTGCGCCATCTAACACCACAGCATGGCCTGTTTCAGACTCGCCCACAAAACTAACGCCGTCAATCCATTTAATTTTTACTTGCATCATTCTGTCTTTCATCTCATCAGCCGTGCATTGTTTACTGCTCCGTAAACACCTTGCCGCACTTTGTGTGCTGGCTTCGGCGTTTACTTATTACCGCCTAGCCTGACTTTCGAGCTGAAAGCAGAGTGACGGCACAACATTG
>JANNBX010000014.1:0-6922 GCA_031385945.1 Methylophilaceae bacterium
ACGTTTTCGTTTGTTGGCAGAAGAACCTTACGGCATGCTATTAGTAACCGGGCCAACAGGTAGTGGTAAAACAACCACGCTATACGGCATTTTGTCTGAGATTAATCATGGTCAAGACAAAATTGTGACGATTGAAGACCCAGTGGAATACCAATTGCCAGGCGTGTTGCAGATTCCCGTCAATGAAAAAAAAGGGCTGACCTTTGCAAGGGGTTTGCGTTCTATTTTACGCCACGACCCAGACAAAATCATGGTGGGCGAAATTCGTGATGCGGAAACCGCGCAAATCGCAGTGCAATCCGCACTCACCGGGCATCTAGTGCTCACCACTGTGCATGCCAATAACGTATTTGATGTGATTGGCCGGTTTACCAATATGCAAGTTGACCCATATAGCTTTGTATCTGCCATAAATGGCATTTTGGCGCAAAGACTGGTGCGCATCACCTGCCAGCACTGTGCTGTTGGAGATACGCCAGATGAGGCGCTTATTAAAAAATCAGGTCTATCAGCAGAAATGGTTGCAAGTTTTAATTTTAAAAAAGGTCAAGGTTGTGGGCAATGCCACGGCACCGGCTACAAAGGCCGTAAAGCCATTGCAGAATTGTTATGTTTTAACGACGAAATTCGTGAGCTTATTGTGACACGCGAACCTGTACGTAAAGTTAAAGAAGTCGCAAGGCGCAATGGCACGCTCAGTATGCGTGAGGCTGCGCTTGATTTAGTCAAACGAGGTGAAACTACTTTAGAGGAGATTAACCGTGTTACTTCATTGGTGTAAGTCCTTATTTGCAGACGAGCTATGGGTCGTCATTCAACCAGATGAAATTTTGCTTCAGCGGGTTAGTAGAAAATTAAGCGATCGCTCAAACCCGCAAGTTTTGAGTACTAAAATAATTGAGTGTGCTCACAAGTTGTTAGATAAGAATAATGATGAAAATGATTGGGCGATTTTTGCCAACTATTTAAAGCAAGCACTGAATGAACCTATGTGTCAGGGTGCCATGTCAAGGCTAGTATTATCGAATCACTTTGTCAGGTATGCGGTGATTCCTTGGAATAAAGAACTATCTACGCATGATGAGCGTTTGGCTTATACGAAACATAGTTTTGCGCTAGCCTTTGGTGAAAGTATAAAGGATTGGGATTTGCGTATAAGTCAATCGGCCTATGGGCAATCGGCGATTGCAAGTGCGGTTGATTTTAAGTTGTTAACAAAAATACACGAGATATTTGATGAATTAAACATGCCACTACAAGCTGTTTCACCACAGTTAATGCTCACCATTAATCATGTCTTTAATGAAGTTGAAACGAAAAACTTAATTCAGAACGGGCAGAAAGCTGATGCTTTTTGGATCGTAACAATCCAACATCAACGGCTATGCCTTGTACTGTATGACCAAAGCGGATGGCGCTTAGTTAAAAATATGGTGGCTGAGCAAGACGTGATGCGTCAGGTCAAAACCATGATGCATCGCGAAATTGTGAATGGTAATTTACAGCAAGATTTACCAGTAATGGTTTATTGGCCTGAATTTAATAACGATATTAACGCCTTTGGCTTGTCATTTATTCAAATTTCTCCTTGTTTTATTGATATGCAAAACAACCTCAAAAGCATATTCAAACAAGACTTGGCATTCGCATGAGACAAATTCACCTAAACCATCACTTAAAGTTGCATGCGTTCAATATATATGCCATCGGTTTGCTTGTGATGGGCATTTTCTGTGCATTAGCAGTATTTATTTACAACCAGCAACTCACAAATCAATCGCAAGTTCTGCTTAGCAAGATGCAGCAACAGAAAGAGATAGTTACAAAATCAAAAAGAGATGCGCGCAGAGTCGGTTCGTCTACTCAGGCAGATAAAACTAAATATGAAGAAATTACGATAGTAAACCATGCGATTAAACAATTGGTATTGCCTTGGATAGGCTTATTTAAAGGCTTGGAATCAATTAATAGAGAAGACATCAAACTGCTTGTACTGGAACCAAATGTCCAAAAAGAGACGGTGATTATTAAAGCTGTTGCAATAGATGCAAATAGCATGATGAGTTATATCGATGAGCTCTCTCAAAAAAAAATGTTAAAAAAAGTGACCTTGCTATCCCAATCGAGCAGGGAATTGAATGGTAAAGCGATGATTGAATTTGAAGTGGAGGCTTTATGGAAAATATAACGAATTCAAGTAAGTTAAATTTGAGTAATTTAAATGTTGCTTTTGATATTGTAAGTTATCAAATGCGCCAACTCGGTTGGCAGGGTATGTTAGGGTCGTTACTTATATTGGTGAGTTTGGTCTGTCTTTTTCTGCAAGCAATTCCAAAGGCAAATCAAGTACAACAGTTGCAATTAGATGCCAGCAATTTTAAAACGAGTTCAACACGCTACGCACAAGATCACAAGATTGGGCAATTTGATGTTGTAAAAGATTTTTATCGACTATTGCCCGCCCAGAATGAGGCTAACAATAAGATTTCCTTGATTTTAAATGCGGCGACAAATGCAGGGTTAAGCTTAGAAAAAGTCGAGTACGAACAACCTCTTTCACACTACCCCGTAACTCAATATCAAATTAAACTGCCCGTCAAAGGAAGCTATGTGCAGATACGGCAGTTTATCAATGAAGTCCTTAATGCGATACCCACTATTGCGCTTAATGAGGTCTCAATGAAGCGCGACGATATTACGACGGATGTATTAGTGACAAATATTCAATTCACTTTGTATCTTAAAAACGCAAGCTAAAAACTATGCAAAATGTATTAAAGCAATACGGTCTTTGGGTTTTACTTGTACTTACCTTAGCCGCAACTATTTGGACATCGCAGCACGATGATACACAAGCGCCAACACTAGACATAAACGTGCCAGTCTTAGCTTCAAAAAGGTCAAATGACTTGAAGGAAAAGATGGCCATAAATGATGCACATTCTGAATCTATACCACGCGAATTTTTGCATAGGGAAGAAATTTCAGAAAATCCAAATAATTTATTTTCCACTTTCACAACTACAGAAAATCTACCTGCAGTGGGTATTACAGAGCAAGTGGTGGTAAATCCCTTTGTATACGCGGGAAAACTCGTCGACGAAGGCAAGGTGACTGTTTTTTTAATTGAGGGTGATAAAAGTCATGCTGTAAAAGTTGGCAACATCATAGAAGAGCTTTGGAAAGTTAAATCTATTGCACCGCCAATCATGGTGCTTAAAAACTTATCTACAAAAATTGAAGTGCAAATAGAAATTGGAGCATTAAGTTGACTGTGTTTTTAAAAAATATTAATGGCGGGCATGCATCAATTTTTAATAAATCTGTATTGGTTAGAAATTATGCAATCAGTGCATTAATAATTATGCTTACTACAAGTTGTACATTGTTGAACGAAAATCATAAATCATCTCTTTCAAGCCAGAAAGAGAACCAGCAAGAATCTAAAAATGCAGTAGAAGCACAATTAAATGCTGATGAAATATATGATTTAGCAAGACTATCCATTAATCAAGGCAAATGGGAAGATGGGCTAACAAAGCTCAATCAATTGGCTACTTTGTACCCAGAAAACCCAAGATATAAAATGATACTGAAAGTTCAGCAGGACTTATATCTTGCAAATTTGATTCAGCAAGCAGAAGTGAAACGTCAAGAAAAGTTATTTGCGGATTCCGAAAACATATACAAAAAAGTATTATCACTAGATGCGACAAATCAGCGCGCCTTAGACGGATTGACTCAATTAAGATTAACGCAAAAGCACGCAATCATTTTAGAAAATGCAAAGGTAGCTTTTGATAGAAATGATTTAGATACGGCACAAAATGCACTTAGAGAAGTATTGGCTGAGAATGCTAATCATCCTGAGGCGCGTGCTTTGTATGAAAAGATAGAAGAGAGCCGTAATAAGAAAATCACCGCAATTCCGCAGATTAAATCGGCGTTAAAAAAAACCATTTCACTTGAACTTAAAAATGTACCAATAAAAACGGTATTTGAATTAATTGGTAAAACAGCCAATCTCAATTTTACTTTCGACCAAACCTTAGGCGCAGAGTTAAATACCAGTATTTTTGTGCGTAATTCCACGATAGAAGATGCAATACAAGTCATTTTAACTTCCAACCAACTGGGTAAAAAAGTACTGAATGAGAATACCTTGTTAATTTACCCGTTAAGCCGAAGTCAGGAGTATCAAGAACAATTTGTGCGTAGCTTTTACTTAAACAGCATGGACGCAAAACGTGCCATGAACATGATTAAAACGGTGTTAAAAGCAAAAGATATTTATATTGATGAGAAGCTTAATACACTCATCATGCGGGATACTGCTGAGAATGTTAAGATCGCTGAAAAGCTGATTTCCTCACAAGATATGATAGAACCAGAAGTCATGCTTGAAGTGGAAGTGATGGAAATAAACCGTAAAAACCTTGAGGCAATAGGCGTTAAGTTTCCAACGCAAGTGAGTGTTGGGGTACAAGGAAAATCCTCTACCACTAATGGCGCTGTAAATACCACTCCAGGCAGACTTACACTTGCAGAGCTTAAGAATTTTAACTCTGGTTTAGGTGTGTTTAGCATTAGTGATCCTGTGCTAGCGATGAATTTACTACAACAAAATACCGATACTAATTTATTGGCGAATCCGCAAATTCGTGTGAAAAATAGAGAAAAAGCTAAAATTCATGTTGGCGACAAAATTCCAGTATTAACCAGCATTGCAAACGCTACAGGTTTTGTTTCGCAGACTGTCTCTTATATTGACGTGGGCATCAAATTAGACGTTGAGCCGACGATATTGCTGCAAAATCAAGTAAGCATCAAAGTAGGGTTAGAAGTTAGCAATGTGACAGATCAAGTAAAAACAGATACTGGCGTATTGGCGTACACGATTGGCAGCAGAAACGCTAATACCATTTTGCAACTTAAAGATGGTGAAACGCAAATGCTGGCTGGGCTGTTTAGAGATGATAGTCAGCGCATTTCAAATAAGGTACCAGGCTTGTCTAGCTTGCCAATTATTGGCAGGTTGTTTAGTGACAAAAATGATGACAAACGTAAGAATGAGATTGTTTTACTTATTACACCGCGTATTTTGCATAATATATCACCTGCAAATGCCGTTTATAGCTTATTTCCAACTGGCCCGAATCATGACATGCAGGGCAATAGCAATAACGCCCCAAGAGCAAACGATGCAAGTATTCAGGTTGCGCCAGAGCCTACTCAAACACCGCAAGCCATACAAACAGATCGCGCAAAATTAGACCATAGTTTTTCTAACCAACTTACCCAACCCAATGCCCAACCACCTGCAGAGACTGGCACTGCGCCGCAAAGTGGAAATTAGTAAGTCAGTATGATGTTGCACGGTTCAAAAAAAGTATATGGGTTTACGCTAATAGAATTATTAGTTGCGTTGGTGTTGTTGGCACTACTGGTGTCTTCTGCTGCGCCCTTAATGCAGCTTTCTGCAAAACGTAACAAAGAGCAAGCACTACAAAAGGCGTTGTGGCAAATTAGAGATGCCATAGATGCCTATAAGCAAGCGGTTGATGATGGTTTAATTAAGGGCTCTATCGACCAATCAGGCTACCCACAATCACTTCAGCAGTTAGTAATGGGTGTAGAGAATACAAATGATCCGAATAAAAAGAAAATATATTTTATGCGCAGTATTCCACGTGACCCTTTTGCCACAGACAACACAGTGGCAGCAGAAGATACCTGGGGTAAGCGTAGTTACAGCAGTTCTTTTGAGAAGCCTGTGGAGGGTGAAGATGTTTACGATGTGTATTCGCTTTCACCCGAAATGGGCATTAATGAGCAGCCTTATAGCGAATGGTAATGCAAAATTATACTTATAAATTTAGGTATAAATCAGGCTTCACCCTAATAGAAATTTTAGTGGTGTTGGCAATTATTGCAACCCTGCTTAGCTTGGTAACGCCGCGTTATTTTAACGCTATCGATAAATCTAAGGAGACTATTCTAAAGCATGATTTGGCTACCATGCGTGAAGCGCTGGATAAGTTTTATAGCGATAAGAATGTTTATCCAGAAACGCTTAACGATTTGGTGCAATACAAATATTTACGCGTCATTCCTAAAGACCCAATAACGGACAGCGCAGCGACGTGGTTAATTATTGCGTCAGAACAAATCGAAATAAAAGGGGCTGTTTATGATGTAAAAAGTGGCTCACAAGCTATTTCTGAAGAAGGTACTCCGTATGCAGATTGGTGATGCAGACTAATGGGAAAGTTATCGAATAAGCCTAATGGTTACATTCTGATAGGGTTACTTGTTCTAATCATGGTTTCAGGCTTTGCCCTAGCGCAAGTTGGCGCTAAGTGGAGCGAGGCACGCAAACGTGAAAGGGAGCAACAGTTACTTAAAATAGGCGATACCATCAGAAAAGCGATTGGCAGTTATTACAATCAAACTCCTGGCGTCGTTAAACAATTCCCACCAAATTTAGAATCATTACTAAAAGATGATCGATTTCCTAAACCTAAGCGCTATTTGCGCAAATTATATTTAGACCCCATTACCAAAAGAGAGGGCTGGGGCATTGTAGAAGCCCCAAGCGGTGGGGTGATGGGAGTTTATAGCTTATCTGATGCCAAACCGTATAAGACTAAAAACTTTAGACCAATTTATAAGCACTTTGAGAATCGTGCATACTATGGTGAGTGGTATTTTGTTTATGTGGAATCAACGATTAGATAAATAAATTGGCAGTAATGGCGCGTAAGACATAAGATCTTCTGTGCTTCATATTTATCCCTCTAAAGATTGCTTAAAAGTCTGCTAATCACTTTACGCATTTTTTAACCTGAATATAAGCCTATTTAAAGCGGATTTACAGTTAGGTATTAGCGGTGTCCTTCTTCTGCGGTTTTTGTATTTACTT
>JANNBX010000016.1:0-2196 GCA_031385945.1 Methylophilaceae bacterium
GTGTCTAAAATGTTAGCGCTCATTAGGCAAATGCCAGCTGGCTTTAAGGCGATGTTATTTGCGTTTGATTGGGTGCATGATGAAGATGGCGTCATTAACCAAGCGCATTCTATTTTTCATATTCCTAACGAATATGCGCAAAACTTAGCACAACAATATCCTGAGGCCTTTGAATGGGTCGCGAGCATACATCCTTATCGCAAAGACGCGATTTTCATTATAGAAAACGCCATTAAAAACGGAGCACGTGCAATTAAATGGCTACCCCAAGGCATGGGCATAGACCCTGCATCGCCAAAATGTGACGAATTTTACGCTGTGTTAGCCAAGCATGATTTACCAATTATTTGCCACACAGGCCGTGAAAGCGCCGTGCAGGGCGGCGACCAAAGTTTTGCCAATCCATTAAAACTGCGCCGCGCGATGGATGCTGGTGTCAGAGTAGTATTAGCCCATTGCGCCAGTGATGGCGAAGACGAAGATTTAGACGATATTACTAAACCTAAGGTAAAAAGCTTTGAGTTATTTGCCAGACTGATGGATGACCCAAAATACAATGGCTTAGTATTTGGCGAAATTTCAGCGCTAACACTCTTTAATCATGCTTGGGCGTTAAAGCCAATATTAGAAAAAACAGCGTGGCATGGCCGATTATTAAACGGCTCAGATTATCCATTGCCAGGTATTCTGCCGCTTATTTCGCTCAAAAAATTAGTGCGCGATGGCCTGCTAGACGCCGCACACACTGAGTTTTTAGAAGTATTACGCAATCACAACGCCTTGTTATTTGATTACGCACTGAAGCGCTTAATCAGCTGGAACGGCAATACATTCCCTGCAACGGTATTTGAAACCAAGTCATTTTTTGTAAAGTAAACCATGTCCAATCAATTTAGCTTAATGAAACAACAACGGTTTCGACCATTTTTTTTCGTGCAGTTTTTGGGCGCATTTAACGATAACGTTTTTAAAACCGCACTCATCACGCTAGTGACATTTCACGCGGCAAGCCTTACCACCATGAGTGGCGCAACGCTTGCCACCTTGCTACCAGGCTTATTTATTTTGCCATTCTTTTTATTTTCAGCCACCGCCGGGCAAATTGCCGATAAATTTGAAAAGTCCAAACTAATACGTTTAGTTAAAGTGTTCGAAATTTGGATTATGGTGTTCGCAAGCTTTGGATTTTTTCTCAATAATATTTGGTTGCTAGGCGCTGCGTTATTTATGATGGGCATGCATTCCACCTTATTTGGCCCAGTGAAATACGCTTATTTGCCGCAACACTTAAAAGAAAACGAGCTGGTTGGCGGTAATGGCATGGTCGAAATGGGTAGTTTTGTGGCGATATTGCTGGGTCAAGTATTAGGCGCTTGGCTGGCTACTTTAGGGCAGCATGCTACATTTATCAGCATCACTATTTTGCTTATAGGCTTGTTAGGCTATTTTGCCAGCAGAAGTGTGCCCAACTCGCCAGCGGCTGAAAGCACGCTTAAAATCAACTGGAACCCAATTACAGAAACCATTAAAAACGTGCAATTAGTATGGGCAAATCAAACAATTTGGCTCGCGATTATCGCCATTTCTTGGTTTTGGTTTTATGGCGCAACTTTACTCACGCAGTTTCCTAATTTAGCGCGTGACGTTTTATATGGCAGCGAAAGCTTGTTTATTCTACTGCTAAGTGTTTTTTCAATGGGTATTGGCGTTGGCTCTCTGCTCTGCGAAAAGCTCTCAAAAGGCAAGGTGGAGCTTGGTTTGGTGCTGCTTGGCGCAATAGGCTTAACCATTTTTGGTGCAGATTTATATTTTTCAGCAAGTAATCTGCATGATGGTTGCAATAATAAATGCTTGTTTGATTACCAAACTTTTATCGCGGCCAATTACCACAATGCTGATGGCCACTTAAACTGGGCTAACTGGCGCTTGCTAGGCGATATTGGTTTGATAGGCTTATTTGGTGGCTTCTACATTGTGCCGCTTTACGTGCTGCTACAAACCAGAGCTGAAAAAAACGTGCAATCGCGCGTGATTGCAGCCAATAATATTTTAAATGCGCTATTTATGGTGGTTTCTAGCATTATTTCGGCTGCGTTATTTGCTCAAGGGTTAACTATTCCGCAGTTATTTTTAGCAACATCGTTACTTAATATTGTGGTGATGACCTACTTATGCGTGCGCCAGCCCGAATATTGG
>JANNBX010000045.1:0-16961 GCA_031385945.1 Methylophilaceae bacterium
CTGAAGAATGACAACTCAGCACTGGTTTATTCACTTTCACAGCTACTTAATTTAGCAGTTGCGCACCTTTGGCAGGTATTTCAGCTTGAGAATACCGTTGATTTTATTGGTGTTTCACAACGCGCTCTACTAGCACTTGAAGACGCCACAGGCGTGACCGATTTAGGCTTAAAGCTCGATTATAAAATTTCGCATTTATTAGTAGATGAGTTTCAAGACACCAGCCCCACGCAAATTAGCCTGCTAAAAGCCTTAACCCGTGGCTGGCAAAATAATGATGGGCGCACTTTGTTTTGTGTGGGCGACCCTATGCAATCCATTTATCGCTTTCGCAAAGCCGATGTAGGCTTATTTTTACAAGCCGCTGAGCAAGGCGTCAATGACATTCAATTAACGCAACTCAAGCTTTACCAAAATAATCGCTCCAGCCCTGAGGTTGTGAGCTGGATTAACCAATCTTTTCAGCAGTTATTTCCTTCAGTAAATAGCGTGAAACAAGGCGCAATTGCCTACAGCCCTTTTGTAGCCAAAAAACCTAAGGACGCCAGTGCAGGTGTGACCATACACCCTGTTTTGTACGCTAACGATGAAGACGAAAACTTGCTAGAAGCAAAACGCGTCATTGAGATTATTCGCCACACGCAAAGCACACAGCCGCATGCGAAAATTGCAGTGTTAGTGCGCGCTAAAAAGCACTTGGCTGGCTTAGTGCGTGAAATTAGGCGCGCCCACACCGACTTGCGCTTTCAAGCGCTTGAAATTGAGCGCTTGAGTGACCGCCAAAGTGTGCAAGATATTGTAGCGCTCACCAAAGCCATGTTGCACTTGGCAGACAGAGTCAATTGGCTAGCCATTTTGCGCGCGCCTTGGTGTGGGCTAACACTGGCTGATTTGCACTGGCTATGCGCAGACAATCACCACGCTACGGTTTGGTCGCTACTTTTTCACACCAGTAATATTGCAAAAATGTCGCCAGATGGCCAAGCTAGATTAGCGCACTTTAAAACCATTATGGCCGTGGCCCTTGACAACAAAGCCCGCCAAACCCATAAACGCTGGATTGAGAGCGTATGGTTGCAGCTCAATGGCCCTGCTTGCCTGTGGGAAGCCAGTGATATGCAAGACATTCAAGCGTATTTAGCGCTCATTGAAAAACTAGAAAAAACGCAACAATTTGACATTAACACGCTAGATGATGAAGTGAATAGCTTGTTTGCAGCGCCCGATACACTGGCCCCAGACACGCTACAAATGATGAGTATTCATAAATCTAAAGGCTTAGAGTTTGATACGGTGATTCTGCTTGGGCTAGACCGAAAATCAGCAAACACAGACAAACCGTTATTGTTATGGGAAGAAGTAGAAGCGCCCAATACACACCAAGCAGCACAATTAGTAGCTGCACCTTTAACGCCAACACATCAAAAAATAGCAGACGTCACTGACTTATACGACTACCTGCACGACCTTGAAAAAGTACGCAGCGAACATGAAAAAATGCGCTTACTTTATGTGGCCGCAACCCGTGCTGAGCGGCATTTGCACATTGTAGGGGCGTGTAAAGTGAAAGAAAAAGAGGGTGGATTAGTACTTACAAAGCCTGCGTCTAACACCGCATTAGGTAGCTTATGGCCAGTGGCTGAGCATGCGTTTGAATTTGCTTTAAGCCAATATCAAGCGCCTCAAAACATCGATTCAACAGCAAATTTAAGTACATTTAGCCCAAAATTATTGCGTTTAAAAACACTGGCAGAAGTTATTCCGTTAGCTAAAACTACCCGCGAACAAACGAGCTATTGGCCTGACGACAATGAAAATGAAATTGAAAACGATAACCCGCCCGTGCAAAATGCCGAAATACAAACGCTAGCCAAAGACATTGGTACCTTAAACCATTTATATGTTGAGCTCATCAACCAACAAGGTTTAGCCTCTTGGCCTGAATCACGTGTCAATGGCCTGCAAGCGGCTATGCAACAATGGTTTAAGCAACGTGGCTTTAATGAGCCCGAAATAAGCATGGCAACTAAAAAAGTAGCCAGCGCGCTCATCACCACACTTAATAGTGCTGATGGACAATGGCTATTAAGCCAAAAAGCCAACACAGAGCTTGCGTTGCAAAATGCTGATACAAAATACGTGCTGGATTTTACGTTTATTGAAACACTAGAAAATAATCAAAAAATACGCTGGATTGTTGACTATAAATCAGCCAGCGTGGCGTCTGAAACCACTGATTTGAACGCGCATGCCAAGCAATATAAAAAACAGCTAGATAGCTATGCAGCATTATTTGAGCAAGAAGATTTGCCCATTAAAAAAGCCATATTTTATTTAAGTCTCGGCAAACTGGTTACGCTATAAGTTTACTCTATGAAATTTAAGCTATAAATTTACGCTACAACTTTATACCTTAACCAATTTATCACTATTGTCATTCCGACGCAGGTCGGAATCCAGTCAAGATGATGCTAAAGAATTGTTGTTTATTGCAATCAAGCTAAATTATCACGCTACCTAGATTCCGAGCTCCGCCGTGATGACAATACTAAATAGAACCATGTACCGCATTTAATTGTCATTTGGTTGTGCGCGAAACTATAAAATGATATTCTTAAAATTATGAAAAAAGTGATTTGTCTATTTTTAATGCTTTGGTTGCCGCTGTTTATGGGTTCAGCCTGGGCGATGAATATGCAAATGGAATTGCAAAATCAACTACAGCAAGTAACTCAGCAGTCACAAACAATGGCGCATAGCATGATAACCATAACGCAAATGCCTGCCAGTTGTCACATGAGTACCGCTAGTGAACCAAACAAAAAATGCCCTACCTGCTCAATGTGTGTGTTGGCAAATGCGTCTGCAAGCTTTGATACTGCGCCTAACTTTCATGTTTTAAGCACGACCTCCCTAACGCCCCCGTATTCTGCGGTAGCGTTCTACTCGCAAGACCTTCCGCCCACTATTAAACCACCGATACTAAATTAGTGACCTAAGACAAATCCGCCCAATTTTTGGCGAATTTGTCTGTTTGTCTATCAATTTTAATATTGGAGTTTATGATGTTTACCTTAAACAAGGTAGCGTACGCAATGGTGGGCTTATGGTTATTAGTTACCCTACCCGTTTGTGCCGCGCCACAGTTATCGCTCTCTGAAGCGATTGATTTAGCCACTCAAAACCAGCCTGTGTTGCAGTCACTTGATGATGCTGCAAGCTCTTCACGCGAGGCTGCAATTGCCGAAGGTCAACTACCTGACCCTAAAGTTAAATTTGGCATGATCAACCTACCTGTTACCACTGGTGATGCTTTGCGCTATAACCGCGATGATCAGACTATGGTGAATGTGGGCATTTCACAAGAAGTGATTCCGCGTAAAAAGCGCGAGTTAGCCTCGAATCGACTACTCGCTGAGGCTGATCAGTTTAAGACTGAACAAATAGCTACCGCCAGAACGATTGAGCGTGATGTAGCACTAGCATGGTTAGATGTTTATGAAGCACAGCGCAAGTCTGAGCTTTATCAAAACATCATAGACAACATGACAGCAGAGCGAAAAGTATTAGCAGCAAATATTAGTACTGGCGTTGGCAAAACTAGCGACGTTTTGCAGATGGATGCCAATATTTCGATGATAAATGAAAAGCGTATTATTGCAGAGCGTGACGAACGAAAAGCCCGGGCAGCCCTAGCACGCTGGATAGGCCAATCGGCAACTAGACCTATTTCGCCTGAGCTTCCAGTAATGACTAATAGCTTAAGTACCGACGCGCAATTAGCCGCGCTTGAGCAACACCCAATATTGCTCAATGCCTTTCAAGCAGAAAAAGTTGCGCAATACGATGTAGATTCTGCATTAGCAAATTTGCAGCGTAACTGGGGTTGGGAGCTAGATTACGGCAAGCGGTTTAATGACCGTAGCGATATGCTCAGCTTTCAAATATCTATCGATTTGCAGTTAGATCGGGCTAATCGGCAAGATAAACGCAGTGCTGAAAAACAAGTACTGGTTGATAAAGCACGTAAGCTCACAGAGGACAAGCGACGTGAGCTATCTTACGAACTTGAAAGCGTCATCGCTGACGCTAATGCAGCCAAAGCGCGCGAAAATGAACATAACTTAAACCTTATTCCTAATGCACAAGCTCAATTAAGTATCGCAGAAGCTGCTTATGCAACGGGTAAACAATCAATTGGTGCAGTCTGGCAAGCACGTAGAGACGTGATAGATATTGAGCTAGACCACTGGAGTATTTTGACAGACCAACAACGTGCGGCAGTCAAAATCGGCTATTTAATCAATGATAGCCGTTTATTTAAATCACTTAAAAAGGAATAGAAAGCATGAAAAAATTACATACGCTAATGTTAAACAGTTTACTCATTTCAACGGTCGTGCTAACGGTTACAGCTTGCTCTGAGCCAGCAAGTACTGGCACTGAAAATCAGGCAACACAAACTGAAATGCCAGCAATGGAAAAACCTGCTGTAGAAAATGCAACAGCTGCTAATCCCACTGAAATGCTGCCAAACGAAATCAATGCAGGTGACTTAAGTAGCGCCAATGTAGAACAAGACAATAGTGGTAAAAAGGTTATTTATTGGGAGGACCCGATGGTACCTGGCAGATACTTTAGCAAATCAGGCCAATCACCTTTTATGGACATGCAGTTAAGCCCAAGATACGCGCAATAAGCGGGCGGGCAATATTAAGGAAACAAAATGAAACGACTCCATTTAGCAATTTTTGTCATTCTACTCGTCTTAGCTAGCGGATTAGGCTGGTTTTTTGGCCAACAATCTACGCGGTCATCTACCGCCAGTAGCAACCTTGCCAGTGATTCACTCGGTGATGCAGCTATGACAAAAGCCAATAATGGAGTCGTTCAAGATAATAGTGGTAAAACAGTGCTGTATTGGTACGACCCAATGGTGCCGAATCAAAAGTTTGATAAACCGGGCAAATCGCCTTTTATGGATATGCAACTAGCGCCAAAATATGCAAACGCGAGCAGTAATGGCAACGAAGGTAATGATGAAAATAGTGTCGAAATTTCAGCACAAACTACTCAAAACTTAGGCATTCGGCTTGAAAAAGTTGCAATGCAAAGCTTTGGTAAATCTTTCTCGACGATTGGGCGTATAGAGCCAAATGAACGCCGAATTTACGTTGTGCAAACGCGCGTACCTGGGTTTGTAGAGCGCCTAACTTTAAGGGCTGTGGGCGACCCTGTAAGCAAAGGGCAGAAAGTTGCTGAAATTTATGCGCCTGAATTACTAGCTGCGCAGCAAGAATATTTAACCATTTTAAGTTTGAATGGCATTGACAACGATAACTCGCTAAAAGACGCTGCACGTAGCCGACTAAAATTGCTTGGTATGACCGAAGGCGAGATATCGGCAATCACTAAAAGTGGCCAAGCTAGTCCTCGCTTTGGTGTTTATGCCCCCGCTTCAGGCGTGGTAACAGAGCTAGGTGTGCGTGAAGGCGGGCAATTGATGGCAGGTAGCTCATTAGTACAAATTGTTGATTTATCACAAGTTTGGGTAATCGCTGAAGTACCAGAGCGCGATGCGGCTAGACTAAAATTAGGTATTGCTGTTGAGGTTCAATTGCAGAGCCTGCCTGGTGAGGTTTTTAATGGCAAAGTGGCTTATCTTTACCCCATGCTTAACGATAGTGCCAGAACATTACAAGTACGTATTGAGTTGACTAATCAAGGTAATCGTTTGCGTCCTGGCATGTTTGCAAATATCGTATTTACAGGGCAGAAATATGAAGCATTATCTGTTTCCAGTGACAGTATTATCGCCACAGGTAAGCGCAAAATAGTAATTGTAAAAGAAGCTAATGGCTACCGACCAGTTGAGGTAATAACAGGCCAAGAACACGATCAAATGACTGAGATTTTAAGTGGATTAGCTGTAGATGAAGCAGTCGTTATTTCAGGTCAATTTTTAATTGATTCAGAGGCGTCGTTATCTGGCGTATTAGCTAGACTTAGCCATAATAATCAATCATCTACAGAAAAACTATTATCACCAAACAAAGTGGCCAGTAGCAAATCTAGCAGTAAGCCAGAAATGGCAGATATGCGTGAAACGCCAAAAGTATTAGAAACAGCAGATTCAAATAAAATAAAAATGCCTAATGGTCGTGGCAGAATTATTGAGTTAGATATTCAATCAAGTAAAGTTATTTTATACCATGAGCCTATTGAAGCGCTTGGCTGGCCTGCAATGACCATGGGCTTTAAGGTTAAAGACTCAAAACAATTGAACCAATTAAAAGCAGGTGATGCTGTAGAGTTTGATTTAAAAGCGCAACCTGCAGAAAAACCGAACATGCCAACACAATATGGTATTGAACGCCTGACGAAAGTATCTACCAGTAAAGCCAGTCAAATGGGTGCAAAACCATGATTGCACAGCTCATTCGTTGGTCTGCTTACAACCGTTTACTGGTGCTGCTAACAACGCTAATGGTGGTTGCATGGGGCGTATTTGCCATGCTTAAAACGCCTTTAGATGCGATTCCAGATTTATCAGATACGCAGGTGATTATCCGTACCCAGTGGGCTGGGCAGGCGCCGCAAATTGTCGAAAATCAACTGACTTACCCACTAACCACTACCATGCTTTCTGTGCCAGGCGTTAAAACGGTACGCGGTTATTCTTTTTTTGGTGATTCTTTTGTTTATATTTTATTTAACGATGGCACAGATCAATACTGGGCGCGTTCGCGCGTGTTGGAATATTTAAGTCAAATTTCGTCAAGATTACCAAAAGGTGTTAACCCTAGCTTAGGCCCAGACGCAACTGGTGTGGGCTGGGTATATGAATACGCATTAGTCGATAAAAGCGGTAAAAACGATTTAGGTGAATTGCGTGCATTACAAGATTGGTTTTTAAAGTTCGAATTAAAAACGATTCCCGGCGTGGCTGAGGTTGCAACATTAGGCGGCATGGTGCGCCAATATCAGGTGCAAGTAGACCCTGATAAATTACGCAATTATCGGCTACCTTTATCAACTGTCGTTTCAGCGATTCAATCTGCTAACCAAGAAACTGGTGGCGCGGTGATTGAAACTGGTGAAGCAGAATACATGGTACGGGCGCATGGATATTTAGAAACCCTAGATGATTTTCGGCATATTCCACTGAGCGTGAGCGCAGGTGGCACACCAATATTATTATCTGATGTAGCACGCATACAAATTGGCCCAGAGCTGCGTCGTGGTATTGCTGAGCTAAACGGTGAAGGTGAAGTCACCGGTGGCGTCATTGTGATGCGTGCTGGGCAAAACGCTTTAGCGGCTATTGATGCTGTAAAAGCAAAATTAGCCACCTTGAAAAAAAGTTTGCCTGAAGGTGTTGAAATTGTTACAACCTATGACCGATCACAGCTTATTAAACGTGCAGTTGAAAACTTAACCCATAAATTATTAGAGGAATTTATCGTTGTTGCTTTAGTTTGTGTAGTGTTTTTATGGCATTTTAAGTCAGCATTAGTAGCCATTGTGGCATTGCCAATTGGTGTATTAGTAAGCTTTATCGTCATGTATTATCAGGGAGTAAATGCTAATATTATGTCGCTTGGTGGTATTGCTATTGCCATTGGCGCAATGGTAGATGCAGCAATTGTGATGATAGAAAATGCACATCGGCAGCTTGAAACATACAAAGCTAATCACGGTGAACCCAATAACAACCAGCGCATTAAAGTGATTATCGATGCCGCTTGCGAAGTGGGGCCAGCGCTATTCTTTTCACTACTCATCATTACATTATCGTTTATTCCTGTTTTCACATTAGAAGCGCAGGAAGGCAAACTATTTGCACCACTCGCATTTACAAAAACCTATGCCATGGCTGCTGCTGCGGGGCTATCGGTTACGTTAATCCCCGTATTGATGACGCTATTTATTCGCGGACATATCAGGCCAGAGCATGATAATCCGTTGAATCGCTGGCTAATTGCCGTGTATAAACCGCTACTTGGCAAAGTGTTACATTTTCCAAAAATCACTTTAGGTGTTGCGCTATTTATAGTGTTAGTTACTTTATACCCACTTAGCAAGCTTGGTAGTGAATTTATGCCTCCTTTGGATGAAGGCGATTTACTGTATATGCCAACAGCGCTGCCAGGTTTATCTGTTTCTAAAGCATCTGAAATATTACAACTCACTGATCGGCTTATTAAAACTGTACCTGAAGTGCAATCTGTCTTTGGTAAATCAGGTCGTGCTGAAACAGCCACTGACCCAGCACCTCTAGAAATGCTTGAAACTACTATTCAGCTTAAGCCACGAGCCGAATGGCGTGCGGGTATGACGCCTGAAAAACTGATTGAAGAACTAGATGCCCGATTGAAAATTCCTGGCATGGCAAATGTATGGGTTCAGCCAATACGCAATCGGATTGATATGCTCTCAACCGGCATTAAAAGCCCCATTGGCATAAAAATTGGTGGCGCTGATTTAAACACTTTAGAGCGTCTAGGTAGTGAAGTTGAGCGCTTGATGAAACAAGTACCGGGCGCTAGCTCTGTGATTGCAGAACGCGTCACTGGAGGTCGCTACATAGATATCAAAATTGATCGGCTAAAAATCGCACGTTACGGTTTAAATATTGCAGATGTACAGTTGCTCATTTCTACTGCTATTGGCGGTGATAATATAGGTGAAAAAATCGAAGGTCTAGCACGATTCCCAATCAATATTCGCTTTCCTAGAGAGCTCCGCGACTCTGTACAAAAACTTAAAGCTTTGCCGATAATAACAGCTCAAGGCGCAACTGTGCTGCTAGGTGACGTCACTGAAATTAAAGTGACCGATGGTCCGCCCATGATTAAAAGCGAAAACGCGCGACCTAATGTTTGGGTATATGTTGATATTCATCAGCGAGATTTGGGTAGCTTTGTACAAGATGCCAAAACCTTACTCGATAAAGAATTACAACTACCCGCAGGTTACTCGCTCACTTGGTCTGGCCAGTTTGAATACTTTGAGCGTGCTACTAAACGATTAAGTTATGTTGTACCCATGACAATTGGTATCATTTTTATACTGCTATTTCTTTCATTTAAACGCATAACGCCAGCCTTACTTATTTTAGGTAGCTTACCCTTTGCTTTGGTGGGTGCTGTTTGGTTTTTATATATTTTAGGGCACCATTTTTCTATTGCTAGCGGCGTTGGTATGATTGCGTTATCGGGCCTAGCAGCAGAGTTTGGTATCATTATGCTGGTCTATTTAGACGATGCAATTGAGCGCTTTAGATTAGCTGGGAAGCTCAAAAACAAAGAGGATTTATACATCGCGTTGATAGAAGGCGCTGCCTTACGTGTGCGTCCAAAAGCGATGACAGTAGCAGTCATTTTAGCTGGCTTAATTCCAATTTTAATCGGTACTGGCACTGGTTCTGAAGCCATGAGCCGTATTGCGGCACCCATGATTGGTGGCATGTTAACTGCACCGCTGTTGTCACTTTTTGTGCTACCAGCCGCCTATATGTTACTCAGCAAAAACACCCTTAATGAAAGAAAACAATGACATACACCATTATTAAATACTTAATTACTGCCGCAGTGGTCGTCATCATTTCTGAGTTCGCAAAAACTAGCGATAAACTAGGCGGGCTAATTGCCTCGCTACCATTGGTTACCGTACTGACACTGATTTGGCTATATGTTGAAAAACAACCAGTATCTAAAATTGCGAATCATGCTTACTACACTTTTTGGTATGTCATTCCTACGTTGCCCATGTTTTTATTGTTTCCATATTTGTTGCCAAAAATAGGATTTTGGCCAACGTTATTCGCTTGTATTATTCTTACATTAGTTATTTTTTATTTGTATGCAATGGCTTTAAAAAATATAGGCATCGATCTACTTTGAGTGTTTTAACCAAAGCAGCTCCATCAGCTAATACTCAAATAAGCTGGGATATTTTTTGTAAAATCGTCGACAACTATGGTGATATTGGTGTGTGCTGGCGGCTAGCCAGGCAGTTATACGCTGAACATGGTATACAGATCACGCTTTGGATTGATGACTTTTCAGCGGCACAAAAAATAATACCAAGTTTGGTATTTGACAAAAATCAGCAAACAATCGATAGCATCAATATCACAAAGTGGTACGCACAAGCCGACTTTTCGATAGCAGCAGAGGTGGTAATTGAGGCGTTTGCCTGTGAGTTGCCAACCGCTTATTTAAATGCGATGCGACTAAAAAAATCTAAGTGGGTAAATTTAGAATATTTATCAGCCGAAAGCTGGGTAGATGACTTTCATGGAAAAGCGTCACCTCAAGCTAATGAGTTAACGCGGCACTTTTATTTTCCAGGCTTTACTGAAGCGACTGGGGGCTTGATTCGCGAACGTGATGTTTTTCAGTGCTGTCATTCAGACGAAAGTCGGAATGACAAGTCTTTGAATGTGCTCCAAATATCACTATTTTGCTACCCACACGCACCAATTAGCGAATTATTAAGTAGCTTATCAATACATCAAAGTAAAATTGATTGCTATGTACCAACCAGCAGCATTTTGCCAAAAATTGCAGAGTATTTTGGTAAAGACTTTGTAAAAGCAGGTGAAAGCTATACGCAAGATAATCTGCACCTACACGTACTGCCTTTTTTAAGCCAAACAGATTACGATCAGCTTTTAAAGCGTTGTGACCTTAATTTTGTGCGTGGCGAAGACAGCTGGGTACGCGCAATTTGGGCAGCAAAACCGTTTATTTGGCAGCCTTATTGGCAAAATGAAAATACGCATATCACCAAACTAAATGCTTTTTTAAGCACCTTTTATGTGAACTTTGATGAAAAAAAACTAGTCTGGGAGGCGCATGGATATTGGCTGTCTACACACAAGCAGCAGAGCGCCTTGCAGGCTTATTTAAATGCATTACCCAGCATTAACAGTTACACATTAGCACGCAGTCAATTGCTAGCAAAACAAACCGATTTGGCGTCTAAACTGGTTGATTTTTGCAATAACATTTAGTTACTGTATAATTCGCGGCTGATTTTAAACTTAACTAATTCTGCAAGGCAAGCACATGAAAACAGCACAAGAACTACGCGCAGGCAACGTGATTATGGTCGATGGCGTACCATTGGTCGTGGTAAAAGCCGAATACAATAAATCTGGCCGCAGCACTGCTGTGGTTAAAATGAAATTTAAAAACTTATTAACAGACGCACCAAGTGAAACCATCTACGGCGCTGGTGATAAATTTGAAATCATCGTGCTTGAGAAAAAAGAGGCAACTTACTCTTATTTTGCAGACCCAACATACGTGTTTATGGATGCTGAATACAACCAATACGACGTAGATGCTGAATTTATGGAAGATGCTCTACCTTTCCTTGAAGATGGTATGACAGTGGATATTCGTTTTTACGACAGCAAAGCTATTTCAGTAGAGTTGCCAACTACTGTAGTGCGTGAAGTGACTTACACAGAGCCAGCAGTAAAAGGCGATACATCTGGCAAAGTGATGAAACCAGCTAAATTAGCCACTGGCTTTGAGATTCCAGTACCGTTATTCGTAGCGCAAGGTGACAAAATTGAAATTGACACACGTACTGGTGAATACCGTAACCGTGTGTTGAAATAATTTTCACATACAAGCAATCACTATCAAATAAATCTGTATCAGTTAAATAAAAAAAGACGCTTAAAGCGTCTTTTTTTATTTTAAACCATAAACTTAATCCTATATGACGAATACTTAAAAAGTCATTTTTCAAGATTACAAACTATCGAAGATGTCCAACATAGTTTTTCTTATCATAAACGGTAGTTTCTTCAGTTTCCTCAGTTTCATCAGGTGTTTTTTCTGTTTGGGCTTTGGTAAAGCGCACAGCCGTATCACTGACTTGCCCAAACATCAGTATTTCTAAATGATTTGCATATTCGGTCAGGTCGTCAAAACCTTGCGCGCGGGTAAATTTAAAAATCTCATACGCGTACTCCTCGTTATCCAGTAACCATTGCACATCAATAGTGCGGTTCGCTTTACGTCGCAAATTCACACTCAGTAGCGCTGCCACTGACATTTTTTCTGTGGTAACCATTACAATACCCTTTCTGCATGTTGTGTTAAATCAAGGCCATCATGTTCTTCTTCAGCATCTACGCGCAAATCAATCAACATACTCACAGCCAATAAAATAATAAAGGTCATTACACCGCTATAAATCAGCGTGCCAAACGCAGCTAAAGTTTGGGTAAGTACATCCGCTTCAACCCCGCCGATGGTTTTATCAACTAGTACGCCAGTGAGTATCGCGCCTACTAAACCACCTACACCGTGAATACCAAATACATCTAGTGAATCGTCAGCGCCTAATAAGCGTTTTAAGCCAGTAGCACCCCAGTAGCAAAATAGGCCAGCAGCTAAGCCTATTATTAAAGCACCACTCACATTCACAAAGCCAGACGCAGGCGTAATAGCCACTAAGCCTGCCACAACGCCAGACGCACAACCTAATAATGTAATGCGCGACTTAACAATCCACTCAATACTCATCCATGTGAGCGCGCCCATGGCAGCAGCTACTTGCGTCACTAGCATGGCCATGCCTGCACGGCCATCTGCCGCAACTGCTGAGCCTGCATTAAAGCCAAACCAGCCAACCCACAGTAAAGATGCACCAATCAGCGTGTAAACCAGGTTATAAGGCACAAACGGAACTTTGCCATAACCTTCTCTTGGGCCAAGCATGTAAGCGCAGACGATACCCGCCGCGCCTGCGTTAATGTGCACGACTGTGCCGCCTGCAAAATCAAGTACGCCTTTGCTGGCTAAGTATCCTGAAGGCTCCCAAACCCAGTGTGCAACTGGTGCATAAACAAGTAGTGACCAAAGCGCCATAAAAACCAGCATGGCCGTAAAGCGCATACGCTCAGCAAATGCGCCCACAATTAACGCGGGCGTAATAATGGCAAAGGTCATTTGAAACATAATAAAGACTGATTCTGGAATACTTGCTGCCAAGTGGCTCACGCTTAATTGACTAGTCGACTTTATATAACTTAAATTTGAGAGAAAAATTTGATCAAACCCGCCTAACCAAGCAGTGGTTCCTGGAGTAAAGGCTATGCTGTAACCCACTATTATCCACAAAATACTCACCACACAACAAATAGCAAAACTTTGCAATGCCGTTGATAGCACGTTTTTCTTACGTACCATACCGGCATAAAACAACACTAAACCAGGGATGGTCATTAATAAAACCAAGGCGGTAGATGTCATCATCCAAGCTGTATCGCCTGCGCTAATGTTATCAAACTCAGTTACATAAGGAGTGGTCGGTGGCGCAGGTGTTTGTTCACTAGCGATCATATCAGCACCAGTCTCTGTAACAGGCGTTGTATCAGCCAATGTAGTGGGCGCTGGCGTCGGCTCTACTGTTGTCATCGGCACAGGCGTAACAATCGTTGCTGTTACTGACTCTGCTGCAGTGCTCGCTACAGGTTCACGCTGAACCGCTATAGGATTCGACACACTTGTGTTCGGTAGTTCCAAGGTTTTACCTGCGGTAGTTGGCGTCACAGGCAAGGCGGTTTGACTAGCGATTGGTATTGGCTGATTACGACTTCCTGGTGTTAATTGACCATCATTACCAGTAGCCGACTGCGCCAATACAGCGCTGGCAAACAAGCTGATATTCAGCATCAATAAACAGACAAAACATATTTTTACAAAACTTATGTTTGCGTAACCTAATTTTACAGAACTCATATCACTCCTTAATTTATTACAAGCATTAGCGTGCAACTAACAAATGGTGCCAACAACGCAATCGTAGTCATCATCAACAGCATTTAAACAAAATGCCTAGCCGAGTAGCGACTACCTATATCAGTTGCATCTACTTCAATGATGGTTTGATTGAACAAATTATCCGTTTCATACGCACCTAATTCATCTTCTAGCCATAAGCGTAGATGCTTTACAAATATCTTGAGTTGGTCGGCGCGATAAGTGCGAGTTTGCTCAGCCTTACCCAACGTCATTAGGTCAATCACTTGTTGTTGCTGCATCTCAGCCCAAGGCATACTAGTGGTCAGCTCAATTAAAAATGGTCGCACTGTAATACTTAAACGCGTATTTTTCTCACTTAATAGTTGAATGAAATGTGGTAAAAAAAGCTGAAAAGTTTGAAAGTCAGGCGTGCTAATAACCTCAGCAAAACTAGCGTTATCAGACGTAATAGGGGCATTATCTAAAACAACATCAATCGTTTTAAGGCTCACTTTAGCAATTGTTTGCTCGCGAACTTCTGCTAATTTCAAAGCTGACGACGCATAGTTTTGTTGATTCTTATTCATCAAAGCAAGGTTAATTGCCTTAACTAACTCGCGGTGCTGACCAGCATGATTCAACATAGTGCAAACATCACGCGCAAAACTATTGATACCGTTAAATACTGAGCCCGCTTCAGTAAAGTGAGCCGACCATTTTTCTAAAGCAACATCAGCCTCTTGCTGACTAAAAATACTTAATAAACCGATATAAACCGCAGCGCGCTGTGATTGTTGTTCTAAGGTCAATTGACTAAGGCTAGTTATTACAGAACTAGAAGTGCTAGAACTAGCTGCGATAGAATTAGGTGCGGCTGATATTAAGTTATTGATTGTGCTAAACAAAGTGTTTTTTAACATATTTTAAACATCATTAATTTTGATCAAGATTTGGCTTTTGCATTAGTTTGGTGCGCGGATACACAACAAACGTGCAGGCGGTATTCGATATGTATGTGGCTCGAACCCAACACTTAAAAACTAGTCACTAAAATAATATGATATAAAACATATGCTTAGCGCAGCGGATTGGTGGATATGGAACAATTTAGAACGTAAAACAGCACATCGACTCATCACAACTCCTAGTATTCATGTAAACATCATTGTTTACATTGTTTAACAATTTGCTATTAGCAATTTTTATACCAATTAGCATACTAAAGGTTAGTGCATGTACATTTTGATTTTAGATAAGCCGTACAACGAAAAAAGATGACACAACATGGGCGTTGTATAACTACTCTAAACGGCCAAATACGACAAATTTAGGTGCATCAGCGACAACAATTAACCTGTAAAAACAGTATTAAATAAAGATTCAGGAGTTTTATAAGATTAATGCAATGATTTTAACAGCATGTAGGATGGGAAGTAACAGCTAAGTCATTGATTTTGTTGGAGGCGCGAACCAGAGTCGAACTGGTCTAAACGGCTTTGCAGGCCGCGGCATAACCGCTTTGCTATCGCGCCACTTGAAATTGAGTGATTATTATAATCTAATCGCTCAAACTAAAACGGCGAAAGCTTGAAGCCCTCGCCGAAAAGATTGACTGCTTATTCTAGTAACTTTACGTTAGTGCCACCTAACTAATTACTAGATTTTAAAACCACTTATTGCAACATATTTGGAGCGGGAAACGAGACTCGAACTCGCGACCTATACCTTGGCAAGGTATCGCTCTACCAGCTGAGCTATTCCCGCGTTGTCGTTAAGAGCTGTGCATTTTAGCGACTTTTAAAATTGTGTCAACAGCTAAATAGCGCTTACGCACGATTATATGACACTTAAATTACTTGACTATTTTTGTTTCATTTTCGGCCAAGCCGAACGTAGATAATAAGCCATTGAAACTAAAGTTAAAATCGCCGCAACCACCATTAGCCACTGGCCTAGCTCATACAAACTAAAGCCTATTAAATGCACATCATTTTTTGTATCAAAGGCTAATAAAAATAAAATGGCAATCATCTGCATAGTAGTTTTAAGCTTGCCAATAAACGCCACCGCCACACCACTACGCTCACCTGAGCCCGCCATCCACTCACGAAGCGCGCTAATGGCAATTTCTCGGCCAATAATAATCAGTGCGATTACTGCACCTATGCGGTCTAGCTCGACCAAAACGATTAAGGCCGCTGCTACCATCAACTTATCAGCCACTGGATCTAAAAACGCACCAAACGCGCTCATTTGGTTATATTTGCGTGCCCAATAACCATCTAGCCAATCTGTAACGGCCGCAAGACCAAAAATGAGCGTGGCATAAAAGTTTTTATCGGCTAATGGAATGTGATTGGGCAGATAAAAGATGCCAACAAATAGTGGAATCATCGCGATTCTGAGCATTGTTAGGCTATTGGGTACGTTCCAGTTCATGTTCGCTATTCTAGCCCAATGCACACTGACTAATGCAGACTATCGTAAATTTTCTCAGCGAGTAGCGCACTAATACCTTCCACTTGGGCGATTTCTTCCACACTGGCACTTTTCACATTATCTAACCCGCCAAAACGCGTGAGCAGCGCTTTACGACGCTTAGCACCGACGCCTTCAATATCTTCCAAGCTTGAAGTAATACGCGCTTTACCGCGCTTAGCGCGGTGCCCAGTGATGGCGAATCGATGCGCTTCATCGCGGATTTGTTGTAACAAATGTAGCCCGCGATTATCTTTCTCCAAATTAACCGCTTCACCCGTATCAGAAAATATCATGGTTTCCAGCCCTGGCCTGCGCTCTTCGCCTTTAGCAATGCCGATGAGCAAAATATCTGACAACCCAACCTCTTCCATCACGGCAATGGCAATACCTAGCTGACCTTTGCCGCCATCAATAAATACCAAATCAGGTCGTGGGCTCTCGCCTGCTGCTACGCGCTTGTAACGGCGCGTTAAGGCGTCTTTCATCGCTGCGTAATCGTCACCTGGGGTAATGCCTGTAATGTTAAATTTGCGATATTCGCTCTTTTGCATATCGCCTTTATCAAACACCACACAGCTCGCTACAGTGGCCTCGCCCATGGTGTGGCTAATGTCGAAGCATTCAATACGCTCTGTGGTTTCAGCCAAATTAAGCGCTTCACGCAAAGCAATTAAGCGCGCGCCTTGGTTGGTCGATTGTATTTGGCGC
>JANNBX010000048.1:0-9688 GCA_031385945.1 Methylophilaceae bacterium
ACGCGCGCGTTGACTATCATACTGGCGGCAATCGCAGCTTCTTGACGGTTTTCCATGCCCTCACTGACCACTTGGGCTAGGTCGTCCACTGTGTATAAAAATACATCATCTAGCTTAGCAACTTTTGGCTCAATATCGCGCGGTACGGCTAAATCGACCATAAAAATCGGACGATGGCGGCGCGCTTTAATGGCGCGCTCTACCATGCCTAGGCCTACAATCGGTAACTGGCTAGCTGTTGAGGTGATCACAATATCAAACTCGTGTAAACGGTTAGGCAGTTCACTCAATAGCATAGCGGTTGCGTTAATGTTGTTGGCTAGCTCAATGCCGCGCTCTAAAGTACGGTTTGCTACCACCATTTGTTTGGGTTTTTGTGCGGAAAAATGGTCAGCGCATAAGCTAATCATTTCTCCTGCACCAATTAACAATACTTTTTGGTTTTTAATATCGCCAAAAATACGATTTGCAAGCTTAACCGCAGCAGCCGCCATAGAGATTGAACTGCTGCCAATTTCAGTATCTGTACGAATTTCTTTAGCGACAGAAAATGTGCGCTGAAATAGTTTGTGTAACAAGCTACCCAAGGTGCCTGCATCTTCGGCGCTTTTAACAGCTTGCTTAAATTGCCCTAAAATTTGCGCTTCACCCAGCACCATACTATCTAAGCCAGATGCCACTCTAAAGGCATGTTTAACCGCTAACTCTTGACTATGGGTGTATAAATAAGGCTGTAAATTTTGTAGTGGATGGCGGTGATAATCAGCCAGCCAACTGGCAATCATGGTAGGGTTTTCGGCGGTAACATAGAGCTCGGTACGGTTGCAAGTGGACAAAATAGCGGCTTCACTTGCGCCAAATTGCGTCACACTTTTAAGCGCGTTTGACAGCTCTTCAGGCTGAAAACTCACGTGTTCACGAATGGCGATGGGGGCGGTGGTATGGTTTACGCCAATGGTGTAGAGCTGCATAGTAGAATTATATAGGGTAATTTTTAAGTATCAAGCTAGCTCAAATATCAAATGCTATTCGCCTGCATAACGGATTCAAGCACAACAACGCTTTTAGCACTGTAAAGACAGACAAATGTCAGTTAAAATAGCACAATAATAACTATTTTTAAGGACATCAACATGGCTAAACAATATCGTATCGCCCCTAGTATTTTATCTGCAGATTTCGCTAAACTTGGCCAAGAAATTGACGATGTCATTACCTCTGGCACTGATCTTGTTCACTTTGACGTGATGGATAATCATTACGTTCCAAACTTAACCATTGGCCCATTGGTTTGCGAAGCAATTCGCGAAACGGCAAAACGCGTTGGCGGTATTATCGACGTGCATTTGATGGTTAAGCCAGTGGATCGTATTATTCCTGATTTTGCTAAGGCAGGCGCTAATATCATTACGTTTCACCCTGAAGCTTCAGAGCATATTGACCGCAGTTTAGCCATGGTGCGCGATTTAGGCTGTAAAACTGGCCTAGTATTTAACCCAGGTACGCCGCTACATTACTTAGATCACGTGATGGATAAAGTGGACATGATTTTATTGATGTCTGTGAACCCAGGCTTTGGCGGTCAAAAATTTATTGCAGAAACATTGAACAAAGTGAAATTAGCACGCGCGCGTATTGATGCATATACCGCTGAGACTGGTCGCGAAATTTGGTTAGAAGTTGATGGTGGCGTAAATCCACAAAATATTGCAGAAATCGCACGTGCAGGCGCTGATACCTTTGTAGCTGGCTCGGCTATTTTTGGCAAACCAAGTGCAACAGACCCAAACCGCTATAACACCATTGTTGGTGAAATGCGCGCTGCACTTGCAACGGTTTAAGTATTTGTTAGCGTTTATATTTATAGGTTTATAAAATCAATCTGCTAGTTAAGTTAACGCTATCAATCAATAATATGATGCAAAAAAACGTAAAAATCTTTCATTTAAGTTGGCGATGGTAAAGCGATTTTTGAGTGCTTTACCATTTATAACTTAAATTTAGTTTCAGGGGTTTTTATGTTGCAAACAATGACAGAATTAGAATTTAACGACCTTGCAACGCAAGGTTACAACCGCATTCCACTGATTATTGAGACGTTTGCTGATCTTGATACGCCGCTTTCTCTGTATTTAAAACTCGCTAATCAGCCTTTTTCTTACCTGCTTGAGTCTGTGCAGGGCGGTGAGCGTTTTGGTCGCTACTCTATTATCGGTTTGCCAGCTACCACTAGAATTGTGGCGCATGGTCGGCATGTGCAAGTGCTCGAAAACAACCAGGTGATTGAAGAAATTCAAGACGCTAATCCGCTAGATTTTATTCAAGCATTTCAAGCGCGATTTAAAATTCCGACGTTGAACAACCAAGGTTTACCACGTTTTACAGGTGGTTTAGCGGGTTACTTTGGCTATGAAACAGTGCGCTATATTGAAAAACGACTCGAAAAATTCAATAAAGTTAACGACATTGATGTGCCGGATATATTGCTGATGGTGTCTGAATCATTGGCTGTAGTAGATAATTTAAGCGGCAAGCTTTACTTTATTGTGTATGCGAATCCAGCAGTCAATAATGCTTATCAAGCGGCTGTTCATACACTGTGTGATCTAGTCAAAAAACTGCGTTGCTCGGTAACAATTCCAACTTCGCACAAAACACCGCCAACCAAGCCTAGCTCTGAGTTTGGTGAAGAGAACTTTAAAGCGGCCGTTAAAAAAGCGCAAAACTACATATTAGAGGGCGATATTATGCAGGTGGTATTAAGCCAGCGCATGAGCCAGCCTTTCTCAGAACATCCGCTCTCACTTTACCGCGCCTTACGTAGCTTAAATCCATCGCCTTATATGTTTTATTACGATATGGGCGACCACCATGTGGTGGGTGCTTCGCCTGAGATTTTAGTGCGCCTAGAAAACGATACTGTCACATCGCGCCCGATTGCTGGCACTCGCCCGCGTGGCAAAACTCGTGAAGCTGATATTGCGCTGGCAAGCGAATTGCTTGCTGATCCTAAAGAGTTAGCAGAACATGTGCAACTCATGGATTTAGGCCGTAACGATGTTGGCCGTGTTGCACTAGTGGGCACTGTGAAAGTGACTGACAATATGATGATAGAGCGCTACTCACATGTGATGCATATTGTGAGCAATGTAGAAGGTAAGCTAAAGCCGAATATGGACGCCATTGATGTGCTACGCGCGACATTCCCCGCTGGCACGGTTTCTGGTGCGCCAAAAGTGCGTGCAATGGAAATTATTGACGAGCTAGAGCCAACTAAACGCGGTATTTATGCTGGTGCTGTAGGTTATTTAGGTTTTAATGGCGATATGGATGTAGCAATTGCCATTAGAACGGGTGTGATTAAAAATAATATGCTCTACGTGCAAGCAGGGGCGGGCATAGTGGCTGATTCAGTGCCACAAAGTGAATGGGATGAAACGCAAAACAAAGCTAAGGCTGTGTTGCGTGCGGCTGAGTTAGTGCAAGCTGGCTTAGATAGCTAATCAGCAGTTGATATGCCGCTTACCTTTTTAAAAAGCGCATTCAAAAGCCTTAAACAAGATAGTCGCGAGCACGCGCGACGCTATCAAATACTAGTCATTGCACTTGCTTACTTTATTACTGGTCGGCTCGGTTTACTTATCCATTTTGCCAGTAGCGAAATCACGCTAATTTGGTTACCAACTGGTATTTCTATCGCAGCGTTTTTGCGCTACGGCTACCGCATTTGGCCAGCAATAGCCATAGGCTCTGTGCTTGTTGAGCTAGCGATTGGCTCTTCTTTAGGCTTGGCGCTAGCCATTGCTGTGGGCGCAGTGTTGGGGCCGCTTACTTCTGCTTATTTACTCAATAAATTCAAGTTTAATCATGCAATAGCAACACTTAACGATATTTCATATTTAATTATTGCCACTCTGGTAGGCATGTTTATTACCTCTGGGCTAGGTGTTCTCAGTTTATTGCAGTTTAATGCATTGATTCCACAGACTATTTTAAATGCCATTACACCAAGCGTAACTTACAGCGCTTGGTTGTTTTGGTGGTTGGGCGATACAGTAGGTGTTTTTTTAGCGCTACCACTGTGTTTGATTGGTGAAAAAGCGTGGAAAAAAGCTTGGAGTATTAAGGCGCAATTTTTGCCATACGTTTTGTTCGTGGCCGTAGTGGAGTGGTTAACTTTTGAGCTGGTGAGCTACGGTTATGGCCAGTTTATGCTGTTAGGTTTTGTGGTGCTGCCGTTTATTATTTGGTCAGCCATGCGCTACGGCTTGATAGCCGCGCAAATCAATGTGCTGATGGCATCAATAGTGGCTGCGCTATGCACCGCAGAAACTTATGGATTGTTTCGCCAAGAGGTTGATCATCAGGCAATTTTTACCATTTGGATATTTATTTGCACGCTGTCATTAGTGGTGCTACTCATTAACATGCTGCAATCTGAGCGTGATTTAATTGACCAAAATTTACGCGATAGTGAGTCTAAATTTAAAGCGGTGATTAACGGCGCACTAGATGGCATCGTGACGATAGATGATACTGGCCACTTAATTGAGTTTAATCCAGCTGCTGAACGTATTTTTGGTTACACTCGCCAGCAAGTGATTGGGCGTCCATTAGCTAATGTAATTATTCCCGAAAGCCAGCGTAATGCGCATAATCAAGCGCATCAACATTTTGTACGCACGGGTAAAAAACATATTTTTGATCAACGTTTAGAGTTTACTGCATGCCGCGCCGATGGTAGTGAGTTCCCTGTTGAGTTAACCATTACCTCATTACAAAATGTAGGCTTGCCCTATATTACTGGCTTTATTCGTGATGTAACAGATCGCAAAAAAGCTGAAGATGAAATTAAAAACTTAGCCTTTTACGACACTCTCACCAAGCTACCTAACCGACGACTATTGATTGATAGGCTAGATCAAGCCTACGCGACAAGCACCCGTTTAAAGCGTCATGGTGGCTTGGTATTTATTGATTTAGATAATTTTAAACTGCTCAATGATGGTTATGGGCATGATGTTGGCGATAAGCTTTTGCTAGAAACCGCCGAGCGTTTACAAATGGCCGTGCGTGAACAAGATACTGTTGCTCGTTTTGGTGGAGATGAGTTCGTCATTTTGATGGAAAACTTAAGTGACGATTATCGAATAGCTGCGTTACAAGCTAAGCTGGTGGCTGACAAAATACTTAGTATGGTTAATAAACCGTTTTATTTAACCACTAACTCAGGTCACGATATTCAGCACCAAAGCACAGCTAGTATTGGTGTGAGCTTGTTTTCAGGTAGCGCGGTGAGTGTGAGCGAGCTACTTAAACGTGCAGATACTGCCATGTATGAAGCAAAAGCCACAGGCAAAAATGCAGTGCGATTTTTTGACCCAGCCATGCAAAAGGTATTAGAGAAAAAAGGCATGATGGAATCTCAATTGCGTGGCGCTTACGAGCAGCATAAGTTGCAATTGTTTTACCAAGCGCAGGTAGATGAAGATGAGAAAATCATAGCAGTTGAAGCCTTATTACGCTGGAATCACCCTGAGCACGGCTGGGTTCCGCCCATTGAGTTTATTCGTTTGGCTGAAGAAACAGGTTTAATCATACGTATTGGTCATTGGGTAATGTTGCAGGCTTGTAAACAGCTCAAAGCGTGGGAGAAAAATTCATCCACGCAGCATTTACGTATCTCTGTGAATGTCAGTGCTAAACAATTTAGAGACCCTGATTTTATTGATGATATACAAGTTTTATTAAAAGAAACTGGCATTAACCCAGAGTTATTCAAGCTAGAGCTCACAGAAACAGTTGCCTTAGAGAATATTGAAGAGGCGATTTTTAAAATGCAAGCGCTACGCGAGCTGGGAGTGAGCTTAGTGATGGACGATTTTGGCGTAGGTTATTCGTCATTATCATACCTAAAGCGCCTACCGTTTAGCCAAGTTAAAATAGACCGTTCGTTTGTAAATGACATGGCGCATGACCAAGGGGATGCTGAAATTGTGCATTCAATCATTACCTTAGGCGCTATTTTAGGTCTTGATGTTGTGGCCGAGGGCGTTGAAACTCAGGCACAATTTATGTTACTCAAACAATACGGCTGTAAAATATTTCAAGGTTATTTATTTGCAAAAGCGCTACCCATCGACGAACTTGAAGCGCTGGTTTACCAACAATCAGCCTGATAAGTGCACGTAGCAATGGTAAAACTATTATTTTGCGTAATCTAACAAGGTGGTTACGTTGAACAATTGAGTTACGCACGAGACTGCAAATAAAATAGGTTAAAATAGTAAAATTGAATAAGCGTAACGAAAGCGCACTATGTTGTTAATGATTGATAACTACGATTCTTTTACCTATAACTTGGTGCAATATTTGGGTGAATTAGGGCAAGAAGTACAAGTTTACCGTAATGATGAAATTGATTTAGCCAAGATTAAATCACTAAATCCACAACATATTGTGATTTCACCTGGCCCTTGTACGCCCAATGAAGCGGGTATTAGCTTGGCTTTAATCAAAGAATTTGCGGGAAAAATACCGCTGTTAGGCGTGTGTTTGGGGCATCAGAGTATTGGCCAAGCCTTTGGTGGTAATATCATTAAAGCCAAAACACTGATGCATGGCAAAACTTCGCAGATTCATCACACGAGCAAAGGTGTATTTAGCAACCTGCCTAACCCTTACACCGCCACACGCTACCATTCATTGGTGATAGAGCGCGAAACCATACCCGATTGTTTGGAAATTACCGCTTGGACAGACGACGGCGAAATAATGGGTGTAAAACACAAAACGCTGGCGGTTGAAGGCGTACAGTTTCACCCAGAATCTATACTCACTGAGCATGGTCATGCACTTTTAAATAACTTTTTAACAGCCTATTAACGCTACAAAATGACTTACAGCCAAACGCTAGAAACCCTGCTGAATCGCCAAGATTTAAATTATGACGCCATGCTAGCCGTGATGAGCCAAGTGATGGCTGGCGAGCTCACACACGCCCAAATTGCTGGCTTTATCATCGCGCTTAGAGCCAAAGGCGAAACTGTTGCCGAAATCAGCGCCGCAGCCACGGTGATGCGTGGGCTTTCTACCAAGGTCGCGATTACTGAAACCGCCAATTTGGTTGATACCTGCGGCACAGGGGGCGATGGTATTCAAACCTTTAATGTGTCTACCGTTTCAGCCTTTATTGCCGCTGCAGCAGGCGCTAAAGTTGCCAAACATGGCGGGCGCTCAGTATCAAGCACTTGTGGCAGTGCCGATGTGCTGGAGGCACTAGGCGTTAATGTGAATTTAACACCCGAGCAAGTGGCGAACGCGGTGGATACCATAGGCATAGGCTTTATGTTTGCGCCCAATCACCACAGCGCAATGAAACACGCTGCCCCAGTGCGCCGTGAATTAGGCGTGCGCACTTTGTTTAATTTATTAGGCCCACTCACTAACCCAGCAGGTGCAAAACGCCAAGTCATGGGTGTTTTTGAGAAAGGCTTAACAGGCAAGCTAGCACATGTGTTGCAAGCGTTAGGCTCAGAACACGTGATGCTGGTGCACGGTGCAGACGGCATGGATGAAATTTCATTCACAGGCGACACCTTTGTAGCAGAGCTTAAAGATGGTGTAGTGCGTGAATATGTATTAAACCCTGCGCAGTTTGAGTTGCCGATTTATGTACTGTCAGATATTCAAATTAAAGATGCTAACGCCTCAAAAGAGATGATTTTAAAAGTATTAAATGGTGAAAAAGGCGCAGCACGTGACATTGTGTTGATGAACGCAGGCGCGGCTATTTATGTGGCAGGCGTAACAAGTAGCCTGCAATTAGGTATTGCAAAAGCAGCAGAGGTCATTGATAACGGCTTGGCCTTAGCTAAACTGAACGCGCTCATTGACTTAAGTCACACCTTAAATCACGCATGAAAATAGTCGCTATACTGTTTTTGTCTTTGGCACTCATTGCTTGCCGCGCAGAGCAGTCGGCTAGCCAAACAGCGGGGTCAACCGTCACTGATTCTGGTGTGGTATTAAGCCCGCACGACACGCCGCCATTGTCCTTTAAGTTAGATGCGGGTGCGATTGCTGAAGCCTATGCGGCACATCGTAATTTGCCACAAGTGTCTGGCTATGGTTTGGTAGAAAAAGTCCTGAGAGATGATACCAAAGGTGCGCGACACCAAAAGTTTTTGCTACAAGTGTCAGATAACATCACCGTGTTAGTTGCGCATAACATTGATTTAGCCCCGCGCATTAAAGATATTACTGAGGGCGACACTGTTGAATTTAGCGGTGAATATATTTACACACCAAAAGGTGGCACCATCCACTGGACACACCGCGACCCAAGAGGTAACCGCAAAGGCGGCTGGCTAAAGCACAATGGCAATACCTACGAATAACTTTTTGAAACTATAAACGAAACATTAGAGCGAGCCATGTCAGACATTTTAGAAAAAATCATCGCAACGAAGAAAATTGAAATCGCCGCCGCGAGCGAATTAAATCCGCTGGCTAGCGTAAAAAAAGCTGCTGAGGCTATGGCTGACCCACGCGATTTTGTAGGCGCAATTTTCAAAAAAGTAAGTGCTAATTTACCCGCTGTGATTGCCGAAATTAAAAAAGCCAGCCCATCAAAAGGCGTGATCCGCGAAGACTTTAACCCGGCTGAAATCGCTAAAAGCTACCAAAAAGGTGGCGCTGCCTGTTTGTCTGTATTAACAGATGCACAATATTTTCAAGGCTCAGCCGAATATTTAAAACAAGCGCGCGCTGCTTGCAAGCTGCCTGTGCTACGTAAAGACTTTATGATAGACCCCTATCAAGTGTTTGAAGCACGCGCCATGGGGGCGGATTGTATTTTGCTCATCGTCGCAGCTTTAGAGCTTGCCCAAATGCGCGAGCTAGAAGACATCGCCCATGATTTAGGCATGGCGGTGCTGGTAGAAGTGCATAATGCAGAAGAGTTAGAACTCGCCATGCAGCTAGAAACGCCACTCATGGGCATTAACAATCGCAATTTGCGTACCTTTGAAGTCACGTTGCAAACGACTTTGGACTTACTCAAAATATTGCCAGAAGACCGCTTTGTAATTACTGAATCTGGTATTTTCACCCCTGAAGATGTGAAATTGATGCGCGACAATGATGTGCATACGTTTTTGGTGGGCGAAGCCTTTATGCGCCAGCCAGACCCAGGGGCTGAGCTAGCAAGAGTGTTTGCATAATTTGCGTGATAATACTCGAATAGCTGTGTTGTCAGGATTTGCCGTACTAATCGTACTGTCTGCATCCTTCCGCCTTGCTCTTCAAGCACTCTCACGCAAATTAAATAAAATTGAGGTGACAATATGACCAAACAATACTTATCTACCCGCCCACGCCGCATGCGCAAAGACGAATTTTCGCGCCGTTTAATGCGCGAAAACGTGCTCACAACCAACGATTTAATCTACCCAGTTTTTGTTTTAGACGGTGAAAATCGTACAGAAGAAGTCGCCTCCATGCCCGGTGTTACCCGCCAAAGTATTGATGTGCTACTAAAAACAGCAGGTGAATGTGTAAAGCTGGGTATTCCTGCTTTAGCGTTATTTCCAGTGGTTGAGCAAGACTTTAAAAGTTTAAATGCAGAAGAAGCATACAACGCAATGGGGCTAGTGCCACGCACCATCAAAGCCAATAAACTCTCCAA
>JANNBX010000062.1:0-2361 GCA_031385945.1 Methylophilaceae bacterium
TAGTTGCAGGTCTTATTTATTCAGCACCTAATTTGTTTGGCGAAGCACCCGCAGTGCAAATTACCAAGCTTAAAAACGGCGGCAAACTAGACCCTGCTTTGCTTACAAAAGTAGAAGATACGTTAAAAGCTGAAAAAATAAGCTATGACCAGATTTTTGCAGATACCACAGGCGTAAAAGCGCGTTTTTCAGACCCTGATACGCAAATTAAAGCTAAAGATATTCTACAAAAACAATTGGGTAGCGATTACTTAGTTGCACTTAACTTACTCTCTCGCAGCCCATCTTGGCTAACAGCGATTGGTGCGCGACCGATGTATTTAGGTTTAGATTTACGTGGTGGCGTGCACTTTTTGCTACAAGTAGATATGAAAGCTGCATTAGACAAAGCGGCTGAGCGCTATATTGGTGACTTCCGCGCTTTGCTGCGTAAAGAAAAAGTGGCGTATCTCGGTATTATTCGTGATGGTCAAGAAGTACAAATTAAGTTTGATAATGAAGCAGAGTTATTGAAAGCTGAAAAAGCACTTAAAAAAGAGTTTTTTGATTTAACATTTACCGAAGCCACTAGAAATGGTGAAAAAGTCTTGGTGGCCAGCCAAGGCGCTGCGCTACAAAAACAAACCCAAGAGTTTGCCTTAAAACAAAACATACAAACGTTGAATAACCGTGTGAATGAGCTAGGTGTTGCTGAGCCAATTATTCAACAACAAGGTGCTGATCGCATTGTGGTGCAACTTCCGGGCGTGCAAGACACTGCACAAGCTAAGAAAATTTTAGGCCGCACCGCTACATTAGAAGTACGCATGGTTACCGCGCATGGCCGTGATGGCTCGCGTGATTATGACCCAGTCAAACTACAAGCCGCTGTTGCTGGCAATGTGCCAATCAATAATGAACTATTGGTAATGAAAGCACGTGGTCCTGGCGACATTGATGAGCCATTGATTATTTCTAAAAATGTGGTGTTCTCAGGTGACAATTTAACCTCAGCTAGCCCTTCATTAGATAGCCAAGGTGGCGGCTCTGTGATTAGCGTAACGCTTGACGCTAAAGGTGCAGCGGCCATGAAAATTGCCTCACGCGAAGGCGTCAAACGCCGCATGGCAGTGATTTTAATTGAAAATGGTAATCAAGAAGTATTAACTGCGCCAACTATTCAAGATGAGTTATCTTCACGCTTTCAAATTACTGGCATGAGTGATCAGCAAGAAGCACAAGATTTAGCGTTATTAATGCGCGCTGGTGCATTAGCCGCGCCAATGGAAATTATTGAAGAGCGTACCGTTGGCCCATCGATGGGTGAGGAGAACATTAAACGTGGCGTGCATTCAACACTGTATGGTTTTGCGGCCATTGCAGTATTTATGATTGCTTATTACATGCTGTTTGGTACGTTTTCAGTGTTGGCACTAGGTATCAACTTGCTATTATTAGTAGCCGTTCTTTCATTGTTCCAAGCAACGCTTACCTTGCCAGGCTTAGCGGCGATTGCACTAGCACTTGGTATGGCGATTGATGCGAACGTATTGATTAACGAACGTATTCGAGAAGAATTGCGCTTAGGCAATACGCCGCAGGCTAGTATCCATGCGGGTTACGATCGAGCGTTTGACACTATTTTAGACTCTAACGTCACCACCTTTATTGTTGGCTTGATGTTATTTAGCTTTGGTTCTGGCCCTGTGCGCGGCTTTGCGGTTGTACACATGATGGGTATTTTGACCTCAATGTTTAGTGCTGTAGTCGTGTCACGCGGTATTGTGAATTTAGTTTACGGCTACCGCCGCAAAGTAACCAAGTTATCTATTGGTTCTTATCGCTTTTAAGCTTATTAACCAACAAATTAACGAATAATCTATTTAAAGAGTCAATTATGGAATTTTTCAAAATCAAAAAAGATATCCCGTTTATGAGTTATGGCCGTTTAACTACGGCTATTTCACTCATCACTTTTATCTTAGCAGTTTTCTTTTTAACCACACGCGGTTTAAATCTAGGCGTTGATTTCACTGGCGGTACGGTAATGGAAGTCACTTATCCAAAAGCCGCCAATTTAGCGCAAGTACGTGAAGCAGTCGATAGCGTAGGCTTGGCTGAAGCAACCGTACAAAATTTTGGCACTAGCCACGATGTGTTAGTGCGCTTACCAGCCAAAAAGGGCGTGAGCTCAGCTAAGCTATCTGAGCAAGTGCTAGAAGCGCTTAAAAAATCAGACAGCAGTGTAGAAATGCGCCGTGTTGAATTCGTAGGCCCACAAGTAGGCCAAGAGTTGTATGAAAACGGTGCGTTAGCCCTGTTATTAGTGTCTCTTGGTATTGTGGGCTATTTAGCAAAACGCCATTCAAAACGTAATGCTAA
>JANNBX010000127.1:0-1892 GCA_031385945.1 Methylophilaceae bacterium
TAAACAACTTGGCTAGAGTTATGGCGATTACAGCACTGATTCTCGCGCAATCAAAAACTGCATGGTTTAGCGCAGTTGTGAGTTTTAGCATCGTACTTTATTACCAACACAAGCTTAAGCTACAACATTCAGCTAAACCTAATAAAGTTGCGTCTTTAGGCTTAATCACTTTTGTTATTTTGCTCGTTGTAGTTATTGTGTCGATTTTTGTTCTTTCAGGCTTTAGCAATCATATTGATCAGTTTTTAAATAGTAACGAAGCTAGTCAACTTACATCGCTCACAGGTCGCGATGTGATTTGGGAGTTCGCCTTAGCGGAATGGGCAAAATATCCTATTTTTGGCTATGGGCCAGAGTTTCTCAACTTGAGTCAGCGTTTATCAATCGATATGGTGAACGCCACACATGCACACAATCAGTTTGTAGATTTGCTGGCGAGATCTGGCTTGGTTGGGCTATTGAGTATTTTGCCGTACATTGCGCTACTTTGCCTGTTTGCAAGCAAGATTGATTTAGCCCACAAGGGCCTTGCACTCTCATCACTGGTGGTGATTCTGATTGGTTGCGTGAGTGAAGTTCCGCTCTCACTGTATGGTTATGGTGTGGAGCTACTCACGCAAATGAGCCTGCTAGCTATTTTGCTGTCTGCACAACCAAAAGTGCTCGATAAACCAGCATATAAAACCCGCCAACAAATGCACGGTATCAATACATGAAATTCTCTATTGTCGTTCCTGTTTATAACAAACAAGATTATCTCAAGCTCACCTTGCAATCGGTGCTGGCACAAAAATTTATCGACTACGAAATACTGGTTATAGATGACGGCTCAACGGACAACAGTGTCGCGCTAGTTAAACAGTTTACCGACACAAGAATCAAGCTTATTCAACAAAAAAACGCTGGCGTTTCAGTGGCTAGAAACTGTGGCATTAGCCATGCAACTGGCGATTGGGTTTGTTTTTTAGATGCCGATGACTGGTATCACCCAGATTACCTTACTGAGCTAGCGGTGATGTCAGATACATACCCCACGCACAAAATAATCGCTACCCGTTTTGTACCCATGCCAGATCAGCCAAATTGGGCACCAGTGGCATGGGTACATCAACAGCGCGATTATGAACAAATTTATAATTTACCTGCAAGGTGGCTAAAAAGCACACCGTTTTTTACTAGCTCAATTGCAATTAAACGCACAACATTATTAGCTATGCAGCCTTGCTTTGCATCAGGTGAAGCGTCTGGTGAAGATTTGGATTTATGGTTTCGCCTTGCCGAAAACTACCCAATTGTATTATTACAACAACCACTAGTGGTTTACAGAACGCAAGTTGCTAACGGCTTAAGTGTGACCAGCCATCAAAGTGTGAGTGCACCTTATTTAGCGCGCATGGTGCAGCGCGCGCAAACGTTATCTACCGAGTTAAAGCACGCTACGCTGGATTATGTAACGCACTTTTATATTACTGCAGCGCGCGCCGCCGCAGGCAATGGTCAGCGCGGCTTGGCATTCAAATTGCTACTAAAACATCGAGCCAGAGGAATTCAAAAACGCCGCTGGTGGGTCACTTTAGTCATGCTAACTGCTATGCCGGCATGGTTAATGCGGTCTCTTCAAAAATGGCGGGAGAGTCGAACACATGCAAGGTTGTAATAAAAATAAAAATAATAAAATAATAATAATAAGGGATAAGCAATGACGTTTTTTGAAGATTTAAAAGTAGTACGCGAAGGATTGTTTTCGTTAGGTTTTTGGGCGTTACAGGTTTACCGTTTCGGTCATTTGCGTTATCGATTTCAATCTAAAATAATCCGCTACCCGATTGCTGCCATACATTTAGTACTGGCTAAATTAGCTGAAATTATTTGTGGCGTCACTATTGGTGTTT
>JANNBX010000159.1:0-9410 GCA_031385945.1 Methylophilaceae bacterium
CTGAAACGTTGAGCACAACATGACTTTTAGGTTGTCTTTGAATATCTCTTCTGTGCCATCCCCATGATGCACATCAAAATCAATAATCACCACCCGCTCAACGCCATAAGCCGCTATCGCGTGCGCCACGCCCACTGCAACCCCGTTAAATATACAAAAACCGGCAGAGTGCGCAATGCCTGCGTGATGTCCTGGCGGTCGCACGGCACAAAAGGCATTCGTCATCTTTTTTTGCATCACCAAATCTGTGGCCAATACTACCGCGCCACTGGCATGAAGCGCGGCAGATAAGCTCATTGGGCCCATTGCAGTATCAGCATCTAGCTTTACTTTGCCAGCTTTTGGTGCAATATCACGAATGTATTTCACATATTTTGGGTGATGAACGCGTTGCAATTGGGCGTCTGTCGCAAGTGGTGCTTCGTGGTGTGCTAATTGGCTATGTAAGCCGCTGTCTTTGATTTTTTGTAAGATTACGCTAATGCGTGCAGGTGACTCTGGGTGCGAGCCATCCATCACGTGTAAAAGTGTATCTGGATGGCTGATGAGAGCGGTTTTAAGCATTTAATTTGGGGTATCTCTGTGAGTTCAAGTTTCTAAGTTAAACAAGGCGCGATTAAAAAATAATGACGCCGCATATGTATTATATGTAAGGAGTTATTTTTTATGAGTAACACAGTTTAACGACGAAACTTGAACTCACAGAGGTTCCCCTAGGGTTTGAAGGCTAACTCTTGCATGACACCCTGAAAACATGCCAAGCGGGCTGGCGCAATCACGCCTGTATTTACGGCATTATGAATCGCGCAGTCGGGCTCATTTTGGTGTTTGCAGTTATTAAAACGACAATGCCCTAAATAAGGCCGAAACTCTTTAAAGCTCATTTCCACTTCTTCAGGCGTTAAATGATACAAGCCAAACTCCTGCAAACCTGGCGAATCAATTAAGTGACTGCTAGCATTTAAATGGTAATAATGCGCGGCGGTAGTCGTGTGTTTACCACTATCTAAAGTGACAGAAACTTCACGTGTACGGCTTTTAGCCTCAGGTAATAGCGCGTTGATAATGGTCGATTTACCCATGCCCGATTGCCCGACCAAAATACTGGTTTCATTTTCAAGGTAAGACATCAAGGGTTTTACATCTTCTGTGGCTGCCATCGGCAAAATTGGGTAGCCAAGTTGCGTATAGTATTCCAGCAATTTTAGCGGTGCCGTATTGTCAGATAAATCACATTTGTTGAGTAAAATCAGCGCTTTAATGCCAGCGGCTTCTGCGCCAATTAAACATCTATTGAGTAGCTCAACGTAAAAACTCGGCTCGGTTGCCAGCACGATAATAATTTGCGACACATTTGCCGCTAAGTATTTAGTACGGTAAGCATTACTGCGATAGAGCAGGGTGGTTCTCGGCTCAAAAGATTCCACTACGCCTTCACGGCTATCAGTCATTTGAATGCTGACAATATCGCCACAGGCTAAGTCAGTTTTTTTGCCACGCGTGACGCAACTGATTTTTTTGCCATCGGCTAACTCTACGCCATAGCGTTTGCCATAGCTGGCCGTGACTAAGCCTTTGACGGTATTTGAGGTTTTTTTAGAATGCGTTGCGATATTATTTTTCAAATTTATAGTAGGTATCATTGAGAAAGCGCGTCACATGCAACTCTTCATCTTCAAACCATTTCAGGCCGATGTTCGTATTGCAGTTGCGCACTTGTTGTAATAGTTTGGCTGATGTTGTGACTTTGCGAAACTCGCGCGTATACATTTCAGAGCCGTCCCCACCAAACATTGAAGCATGGCAAGAAACACAGTTGTTATTGTGCATTTCTTTACCTATTTTTGGGTCGCCAGCTTCAAATAAAGCAGCATTTGCTACTAGGCTAGTTGCTAATAAAGTAATAATAATTAGTAGTTTAACCATTTTATTACTCCCAGTTTGATAACTGCTAGCTAGTATAAACCGCAAGCTTGGCAATACGTTGGCTTGCTGGCGGGTGTGAATCATAAAACGCTGAGTGTAATGGGTCTGGTGTGAGCGTGCTGGCATTATCGCGGTAGAGTTTTACCAGTGAATCAACCAGCCACTGCGCACGGCTATTTTCAGCGGCGTACACGTCAGCTTCAAATTCATTTTTACGTGAATAGTGTGCCATGAGTGGGCGTAGCACAAACAAAAATACCGGGCTAATCAACAAAAACAACATCAACGCCATATAGTTGCTTGCGTTTTGCACGCCTAAATCTGTGTAAAACCAAGGCTGTTGCGCCAGCCAGCCTAATAAAGCTAAGCCTGCAAAGCTAATCGCAAATAAAATAACAATGCGCTTAACCACATGATTATGTTTGAAATGGCCTAATTCGTGCGCTAAAACCGCTTCAATTTCATTTGCGTTTAATTTTTCCAAAAGTGTGTCAAAAAACACCACACGTTTGCTTTTGCCAAAGCCTGTGAAATACGCATTGCCATGACCGCTTCTGATTGAGCCATCCATCACAAATAAGCCTTGTGATTTAAAGCCGCATTTTGTTAATAGCGTTTCAATGCGTGTTTTTAAACTAGCGTCTGTCATGGGAGTAAATTTGTTAAATAAAGGCGCAATAAATGTTGGATAAACAGCCAGCATCAGTAAATTAAACGCACTCCAAACAACCCATAAATAAAGCCACCAGTAGCTGCCTGCGCTTTGCATTAACCACAATGCTACAAACAGTATTGGCGCACCCATTGCAAGACCTACTACAGAATGTTTTACCCCATCTACAAAAAACATTTTTGGCGTCATTTTATTAAAGCCAAACTTTTCGTCCACCACAAAAGTTTTGTAATATTCAAAAGGCAAATCAACCAAACCGCTCACCACTAACGCACTTAAAATAACTGCTGCACCACGTAATATTTCATGGTTTGGTAAGATGCCCTGCCAAATGGTGTCAATAAACTGTAAGCCGCCACCAATTGTTAGTACCAGTAATAATGCAGCTTGCGTAATCGCCTCAACGATCATCAGTTTAGATTTGGCAGCTGTGTAATCAGCCGCTTTTTGGTGCGCGCTTAAATCAATAATTTCTGCAAAGGCTTTGGGCACAACATTGCGGTTCGCCTGCACATGGCTGATATGGCGAGTGCTGAGCCAAAAGCGCGTTGCAGTAGTGATAATCAGTAGAATGAGGAAAACAGTGGTAAAAGTTAAAGGCATAATATTTTCAAATTTGATATTCGGTTAAACTACACGCATTGTAGAGGTTTTGTGGTGTTTTAGGTTCAGTTGCGCAGGCTGAGCTATAATTTTAATGGAAAACATGATGGCAAAAAATGATGATAATTTGATTTGGCTCGATATGGAAATGACAGGCTTGCTACCCGATAGCGACAGAATTATTGAGTTGGCAGTGGTGGTGACAGACTCCGAATTAAACGTGCTAGGCGAGTCGCCTGTATTAGTCATACACCAAAGCGACGCAGTATTAGACGGCATGGATGCATGGAATAAAGGCGCGCATGGCCGCAGTGGTTTGATTGAAAAGGTTAAAGCTTCAACACTGGATGAAGAGGCAGCAACTGCTACCATGATTAACTTTTTAAAAGATTATGTAGGTGCTGGAAAGTCACCCATGTGTGGTAATTCCATCTGCCAAGATCGCCGCTTTATGGCGCGTTACATGCCTGATTTAGAGGCTTTTTTCCATTACAGAAATCTAGATGTTAGCACGCTAAAAGAGCTTGCTAAACGCTGGAAACCAGCTATTCTGCCTGGCTTCAAAAAGCATAGTAAGCATGAAGCTTTGGCGGATATTTATGAGTCAATTGAAGAGCTTAAATATTACCGTGAACATTTTATTAAGCTTTAAATTTGATTGGGCCTTAAATTTTATACAATCTTAAATTTTATAGAGCAACAAGAAATTTAGACAAAAAGATGGGTGCCATAAGGCACCCTAAGGGGAGGAGATATTAACAAGGCTTTGGAGAAGCTTCAGTTATATAAAAGCATTAACCATGCCAAATCTGTTCAGTTCCGCATCTTACACATCAAATACGTATTTTTTATGACAAAAAAGTAGCTATTATTTGCTCGCTAATGATTCGTAAGCGTTTAAATAAGCCATTGCGCTGTGTTTCCAGCTTAAATCTAATGTCATGCCATTTTTTTGAATTTTCCGCCATTTTTTCGCATCCTTAAAATCTGCTATTGCACGCTCAATCACCTGTAGCAATGTTTTTGCATCAGTATTGGGCATCACATAACCATTTGCGGTGCTATTTTTAATGGTTGCATCATTTGTATCTGTGACTGAGTCTGCTAGACCACCCGTATTTGCCACAATTGGCGGTGTGCCATAGCGCAAGCCATAAAACTGGTTTAAACCGCATGGCTCAAAGCGCGAAGGCATGATGAACATATCTGTTCCAGACATCACTTGATGCGATAAAGGCTCGTTATAGCCAATAGTGACGGCCACTTGAGTGGGGTAGAGCACGGCTAGTTTTTTGAAGCCAGCCTCTAAATCGCTATCGCCGCTACCCAGTAAAGCGAGCTGACAGCCACGCTTTAAAAGGCTCTCAGCAATAGGTAGAAATAAATCTAAGCCTTTTTGGTAGGTTAAGCGGCTCACTATGCCCAACAATGGTGCATCTGCATCGATTGTGAGACCTAGTAGCTTTTGCAAAGATTTTTTCACAGATTTTTTGCCCGTGATTAAGCTGTCACTATAGTTTTTGCTCAAATATGGGTCTGTTTCAGGATTCCATTCATCCGCATCAATACCGTTTAAAATACCCAGTAAATCATTTTTACGTGTGGTTAATAAGCCTTGTAAGCCAAAGCCAAAAGTCACTGTTTGAATTTCTTTTGCGTAAGTAGGGCTGACGGTACTTAAAAAATCTGCATAAAAAATACCTGCTTTTAAAAACGACAACTGACCATAATATTCATAACCGTTAATTGAGTAACCCGCCATAGGAAGCCCTAATTGAGGAATCCAATCAGCCGAAAAAGTACCTTGAAACGCCATGTTGTGTAAGCTAATCATTGATTTAGCTTGTTTCAAAGCTGGATTAGCTTGTTTTTCAAAGTGCATATAAGCGGGCGTTAAGCCACTTTGCCAGTCGTTGCAATGGGTCACATCTGGAATCCAATTAGCGACTGGGCTATTTTCATCACTTAATATCGCTGCCACTTTTGAGAGTATGCCAAAACGCAGCGGGTTATCTAGCCAGTCTTTCCCGGTCGTGTCTTGATAAGGCCCGCCAACGCGCTCATACAAGGTAGGGCAGACAATTGCCATGACTGGCGTGCCACTATCAGGCATTTCGCCAAGCAGTAAAGTGACTGTGCCAACTTCAGGTAAGTTGTCAATAGTCACTAGAGGCTCTGCATTCACGAGCTTTGCCAGCACCTCTTTATAAGCAGGAATTAAAATACGTACATCAACATCAATTTTAGCCAGTGCCGCTGGTAGGGCGCCACTTACATCTGCTAAACCGCCTGTTTTAATTAAAGGGTGTGCTTCAGAAGTAACAAATAAAACGCGCATAGAAAGTTTCTTATTAGAAAATTTAAAGGTGAAAAAGTTGAGCAAAAGCGTTATTGTATGATTTTTAGCAAATGCTCGTCTGTATTTAAACACTGTTTTAATTGGATTAAGGAAAATTGTGGCCTCACAAAGTTTTTTAGCTAGCTTTTTAGCCGTAGGAATAGGCGCCGCGCTTGGCGCATGGGCGCGCTGGGGCTTAAGCTTATCGTTGAATAACTGGCTGCCTAATTTGCCACTAGGCACTTTAATCGCCAATGTTGTTGGTGGCTTTTTAATGGGCATTGCCATTGGCGTTTTTTCGATGAATCAAAACATCAGCCCAGAAGTACGTTTACTGATTACCACTGGCTTTTTAGGCGGCTTAACTACATTTTCTACGTTCTCCGCAGAGTCGGTTGATTTGTTTAGTCGCGGCGAGTTCGGCTGGGCGAGTTTACATCTTTTCAGTCATGTAGCTGCTTCGCTCTTGATGACAGTGCTGGGTTTAGTTACAGTGCGTTATTTTTCAAGCTAAACTGACTTAAATATGCAAGATATTATTGGCTTTATCGCTGCAACGCTCACTACGCTCGCCTTTGTCCCACAAGCTTGGCACTCCTACAAAACCCGCGATTTATCTGGCATTTCATTACCTATGTATAGCTTATTTAGCTTAGGTGTGGCGTTTTGGCTGGGTTATGGTGTGATGATTGTGAGTTGGCCAATTATCATCGCCAACAGCATTACCTTAATGCTGGCACTATTGGTGTTAGGGTTAAAAATTGCACACTTAAAAGATTGATTTATTAGCCTAATGCTACTATAATCGCGACTCTTTTGAATTGTGGCTTTATAGCTTTAAAGAGCAGTTCTTAACCTTGCCACACTACCAGCATAGTAGGTGGCTTTAACCACAAGGAGTATCCATGCGTCATTATGAAGTAGTTTTTATCGTCCATCCGGACCAAAGCGAGCAAGTGCCCGCGATGATTGAGCGTTACCGCACTCTCATCACCACTAACGGTGGCACGATGCACCGTTTAGAAGACTGGGGTCGCCGCCAACTAGCTTACCCAATCCAAAAAATCCACAAAGCGCATTATGTTTGTATGAACATCGAATGCGGCCTTGAAACGCTTGAAGAGCTTGAAACAGGCTTTAAGTTTAATGATGCAGTATTGCGTCATCTAACAATGAGCACAAAAACTGCTGTAACTGCGCCAAGCCCAATGATGAAAGAAGAAAAATCACGTTCAGTTTTGAATAAAGACGAAGTGAAATCTGAGGCTAAGCCAGAAGTAAAAGCGGAAGCGAAAACTGAGGCAGCAGCTGTTTAATTGAATAAGCTGGCGTTAACAGCACAAGTCATCCAAATTGAAGACTTGCGCTACACACCAGCAGGTATCCCGTTGTTAAGTTTTGTTGTGTTGCATGTGTCAGAGCAAATTGAAGCTGGCATGAAGCGCAAAGTGGAATGTGAAGTGACTGTAAAAGCGCTAGGCGCAATTGCAGAAACCGCCAAACACTTAAAAATTGGTGAGAAAATTACACTCACTGGTTTTTTAACAAAACGAAGTGCGAAAAGCACGCAATTGGTGATGCACTTACACAGTTTTGAAAAAACAAGCATTGAAAGAATTTAACTAAAAACGCCAAGCGTTTTTAACTATATAAAAGGATTAAATCATGGCAAGAGACATGTATAAACGCCGCCGCTACTGCCGTTTTTCAGCAGAAGGCATTAAAGAAGTAGATTACAAAGATGTGGATTTATTAAAAGACTTTATTACTGAAAACTACAAGCTGATTCCAGCACGTATCACAGGTACTAAAGCTAAATATCAACGCCAATTGAGCGCTGCTGTTAAACGCGCACGCTTCTTGGCTTTGCTTCCATACACTGACAAACACTAATTAGGGACTTAGAAAATGCAAATTATTTTATTAGAAAAAGTCGCTAACTTAGGCAATCTAGGTGACGAAGTTAAAGTGAAAGACGGTTTTGGCCGTAACTTTTTAATTCCACAAGGTAAAGCTAAACGTGCAAACGAAGCTAACCGTGCTGAATTCGCTGCAAAACGTGCTGAATTAGAAGCGCAACAAGCTGCAATTTTAGCTGCGGCAACTGTAAAAGGCGAAAAGTTAGCTGGTTTCGTAGTAACAGTTTCACAAAAAGCGGGCGTTGATGGCCGTCTATTTGGTTCTGTAACTAACCATGATATTGCTGAAAGCTTAGTTGCTGCTGGTTTTGAAGTGTCAAAATCAGAAATTCGCCTACCTACCGGCCCATTAAAAACAGTTGGTGATCACGCTGTTTCTATCGCACTACATCACGATGTAGTGGTTGATATTACGTTGACAGTTATAGGTGAAGCTGCTTAAGATTTAAATCTTAACGCTTTAACAAAAAAGGCTACTTAGGTAGCCTTTTTTATTGCTTAAAACGAAACTATTTTTTGTTTATATTCATCGCCACGATAACTCTAATTCGTTATGGATGACACAGGTTAATTGTTATAATTGGGTTTATGGCTGAAGAATATCTAGATAGTTTAAAACTCCCTCCGCATTCAATTGAGGCAGAACAGTCGGTGATTGGCGGCTTGCTACTTGAAAATGAAGCATTGGATAAAATTGCCGATATTCTCACGGCAAATGATTTTTACCAGCACGATCATAAGCTCATTTACCAGCATATAGGTAAGTTGATTGAACAAAATCGTCCTGCTGATATTGTCACGGTAGCTGAATCTTTAGAAAATAATGCAGAATTATCAGCCGTTGGCGGCATCGCCTATTTGGGCGCGCTGGCGCAAAATACGCCAACCGCCGCCAATATACGCCGCTATGCCGAAATCGTTCGCGAGCGCTCTGTGATGCGTAAATTGGTAGTAGTAGGTAGTGGCATTGCCGATAGTGCCTACAACCCAATGGGCCGCGATGCACAGCAACTATTAGATGAAGCGGAAGCTAAGATTTTTCAAATTGCTGAGGGTGGTAAAAAGAGCAGTGAAGGTTTTGTGGATATTAAAGTACTGCTCCCGCAAGTGGCAGACCGCATAGACCAACTTTTTCAGCGTGATAATCCATCAGATGTCACAGGTATTCCTACTGGTTTTAGTGATTTAGACAATATGACATCAGGCTTTCAGCCAGGCGATTTGATTATTGTTGCTGGTCGTCCATCGATGGGTAAAACGGCTTTTTCAATCAATATTGCAGAAAACGTAGCACTTGATACAGGCTTGCCCGTAGCCGTGTTTTCGATGGAAATGGGTGCAACCCAATTGGCAATGCGGATGATTGGTTCAGTAGGGCGCTTAGACCAGCACAAAATGCGTACTGGCCGTTTAGAAGATGAAGACTGGGTGCGCCTAACGACGGCATTGGGCAAATTAAATGACGCTCCCATATTTATTGATGAGGGCGCAGGCTTAAGTAGCTTTGACGTGCGCGCAAGAGCGCGGCGCTTGCATCGTCAAGCAGGTAAATTAGGCTTAATCGTGGTGGATTACTTGCAGTTGATGTCAGCCCCTTCAGGCAAGCAAGGTGAAAACCGTGCAACGGAGATTTCTGAAATTTCACGCTCACTTAAAGCATTAGCCAAAGAGCTAGACTGCCCAGTGGTTGCGCTTTCGCAGTTGAATCGCTCGGTTGAACAACGGCCTGATAAACGTCCTGTAATGTCAGACCTTCGCGAATCTGGCGCGATTGAGCAAGATGCAGATTTGATTTTATTTATCTATCGCGATCAAGTTTATAACCCTGACAGCCCCGATAAAGGCACGGCCGAAATCATCATCGGCAAGCAGCGTAACGGCCCGCATTGGCGTAATTCTCAAAACGTGTATGCTCACCAATAAACGTGAGTTTTACGCGCCCAATCGGGCC
>JANNBX010000171.1:0-2919 GCA_031385945.1 Methylophilaceae bacterium
TCCCCATTCAATAAACCAAATGCTTGTTTCACACTCATCGTATTTGCCTTGAAGACAATTGTACTTACGTAAACTGTTTAGTTAAAACTATCTTCACGCTGATGATTAACAGCAACAATAATGACTATTCCGATTAACGTATCAAAGTGGTACAGGGCAACATAACCAGATTTTCCATGTGAAATAACAAGCTCGCGTAAACCTGACTCACTGACCAATCTACCAATATTGGGATGCCGTCCAAGCAACATAATGCCGTCATCAATCACCTCAAACAAATTGCTTGTATAAACTGGGTCAACTTCATACAGAAACATCATCAATCGCAGAATATCCGCTTGCGCTTCTGGTGAGTACTCTATTTTTATCATTGCTGGTAGCTAGTGGGCAATGGCTCATCTGGATTCTCACCCCTTAGCTTCGCACGTATATAGTTATGTACATCTTCAGCAGCATAAGCGATACCTGTTTCTTGATACCGCTTTAATGACGCCTCTCCACGCGCCAAAAAAGCTTGATACTCTTCGGTCCGCTCGGCTTCTGTTGCAATCGCATCCACCATAAAAGCATGTGGCGTTTTGCCTGTAGCTTCAGCAATTTTTGAGATACGCTCCTTTAAAGCATCCGGAAGTTTTAAGCTGGTAGTAGCCATGAGATTTTCCTCAAAATAAAAGGTGTTACCAAAGTAACACCTTTTTATGATTGCGTCAAAATAGTGCTGACTATTTAATGCAAATCAGCAATTATTCTGCTCTTACTCCGTCTTAGTTATGTCTAGTTTATTCGCCCAACGAAATACCTAAACCCAGCACCGTTTGTGAATGGTTGTAATCGAACAACGTTTCACCATAACCGTTTGACAGTAAAAAATGTAGCTTCAAATAAGGGTTATTAAATACACGTTGTTGCACGTCAATTTGCGCGAAACCTTTGTTATCTGAGCGCAAATTGTTACGTAACAATAGCGATACTGCCGTTTTGCGGCTTTCTGTTTCCCAGCGTACAGTCATGTCGCCATAGCCCATATATTTTGAAATATCTGGGTTGTCATCTTCACTTTTATCTTCTGGAATACGCCACCAAGGACGCACTAAGAGCGATATACGGTCAGTTAACTCAAAGCCACTTTCTAAATAAACGCGATTCCAGCTCCTAGATTGCGGGTTTGAGCGGCCATTAGATTGATGCACCACACCTAAGTTAAGCATCCTAGGAATATAGTCTTTTCGCTCACCATTCACCGTATTGTCAATGCCTAAAGATAAAATCATCTCTGGCTCATAATTATTTTCACGTAGTGGACGAGAGGCATTGGTATTAAAAATTTGCCAGTAAGATTGCTGCGTATAAGCGCCCCAGAGCCTAGAGCTGGTAACAAAGGGTAAGTCGCGAATCAGTGGGATATTGTGTAGCAACTCTGACTTTAAGCTGATTTGAAACTTTAAATCTTGCGGGTCTAAATTTCGGTTTTCAGTATTAAAACGGCTGGGCGTTTGCGGTGTGTTGTTCACGTCGTTAGTGTTAGTCACCAATAAGTAATTAGCTTTATAAGTCTCAAAGTCGCTAATATCCCAATCGCCCTCAGAAGTTAGTCGCCATTTCCGCTCTAGATAACTTAAATCTGCATTCGTTTTTTTAATGGCAATGGCTGTTTTATTGTCAGGGATACTATCCACTGGCAGCAAGCTACTAACCGTAGTTTTTTCAGCTAAAGATTGCTCACTAATAGCTGTATCACGCGCTAAATAGTCGGTACCAAAATTAGCGGGAGTTGCGGCAATATCTTCTACTGCTTTTTTTTCAACCGCCACTTGCTCAATGGCAGGCGTACTAATGCTATCGAAACAGGCCAGCCTTTTTTTAGCTTGAAATAGTGATGGATAAGTGGTTTTACACTTAAACATTGCTTGCTCAACTGTGATGATTTCATTGGCCTGCAGGCTCAATGGCAACGCTAAAAATCCAAATACGCTCATGCTAAACTTTGTAAAAGAAATCTTATCATTCACGTGTAAAAACTGTTGATGTTGCTTCATTACAATCCTTGTTCATTTAATTTTCAAGGTAGCTTATATCAACTAATAATCGCTGTGTATCGGTGTTTAGCCTACAAGTGATACTAATCTAGCATTGGTTTGCGCTAAGCGTTACACCAGCACTTTTAAAAACAGTCGCCTGAGCTAAGCGCTATCGGCATTTTCCCAAATTTGGTCACTCTGTTAATAGCGGAAACTCAAAAAACTGACTTTTTCAGGGTGCTGGATTAGTGTATTGCAAATGAATCTTATCAATGGCTTGTAAAATTTCAGGCGTTAATTTTGTCTGATACGCATCAATATTCTGCTGCAAATGCGCCATAGATGTTGCACCAATAATGGTGCTTGCAACATGGCTGCGGTGATACACAAAGCTCAAAGCCAGTTGTGTAGGCGTTAAATCATTAGCCTTTGCCAACGCTGCATAAGCAGCAACGGCGGGCTGCACATTAGGTTTGGTGTAGCGCTGCGCATAACCTAAAAACTGCGTTACACGGCCTGATGCTTGAGGATTATCAATATATTTCGCGGTTAAATGCCCAAAAGCGAGTGGCGAATACGCCAACAAGCTCACATGTTCACGATACAAAATCTCCGTTAAGCCAAACTCCATACCACGGTTTAACAAGTTATAGCCATTTTGCAAAGTCGCCACACGTGGCAAGTTATATTCTTTGGCCAAGCGCAAAAATTCCATCACGCCCCACGGCTGCTCGTTTGACAAACCAATCGCGCGAATTTTGCCATCTCGCACCAGCCCAGCCAACGTTTCAAGCTGGTTGTGTATGCTCACCCATTGTTTTTCATTCCCATCTGCGTCTATTTCGTTATCCGCATTAAACGCATATTGCCCAAACAGTGGCACATTGCGCTCTGGCCAGTG
>JANNBX010000193.1:0-17383 GCA_031385945.1 Methylophilaceae bacterium
GAGCAAGGCCGTTTAGAACTAGACCCTGAAAAACGTATGAAAATTTATCATGAGTTTGCACGCTTATTACAACAAGATAGCCCTATTGTATTTCTGTCAGCCGGATACGGTTTATCAGCCATCAGCAAGCGCGTTAAAGGCATTGATAGCCCTGCTCCACCAGCCGGTATTGGCCACAACACAGAAGAGTGGTACATACCAGAGCCACTAAGACGTACTGAAATGAGCGTACAGTAATGCTAAATTACATCATCAAACGCGTTTTGTGGATGATTCCACTACTCATTGGTATTAGCTTAATATCTTTCTTTATTATGCACTTAGCCCCGGGTGACATTACCAATACGGAAGCTGGTTTTAATCCAAAAGCGTCTGAGGAGTCTCGACAAAAGCTGCGTGAGCTTTATAACTTAGATAAACCAGTGATCGTGCAATATGGTTTGTGGATGCAGCGTATGGCTAGGTTAGATTTTGGTCAATCATTCGCATCACATCAAAAGCCTGTGTTCTGGCAAACAAAAGATGCTGAAGGTAATATCACCAAAGGTATGATTCAAGAAGCGTTGCCAATCACATTGTTAATCAATATTTTAGGCTTAGTAATTACCCTTTCGCTAGCCATACCATTGGGGATTATCGCTGCACGCAAATATACGCACTGGCAAGATAAATCCATCACCTTATTTAATTTCATCGGCTTTTCAATACCAGGATTTTGGTTATCACTATTGCTGATGTATTGGCTAGGCGTTGTGAATAACTGGCTTCCAATTTCAGGCATTCATTCTATTAATTACGACAGTTTAGATACCTTAGGTAAAATCAAAGACACACTCACCCATCTTTTTTTACCAGTCATTATTCCATCAGTTACTGGCTTAGCAGGTATTACTATGTTTGTTAAAAACGGTATGTTAGATGTACTCCACCAAGACTACATCACTACTGCACGCGCTAAGGGTTTAAATGAACACAAAGTCGTTTACACACATGCGCTACGAAATGCACTATTACCACTTATCACCATTGTGGGGTTGGCAATACCCGGTTTAATTGGCGGCTCTGTGATTGCAGAAACCATTTTTGCGATTCCAGGTATGGGTAAATTGTTTTTTGATGCAGTGCTCATGCGCGACTTTCCAGTCATTATGGGCATACTCACCATAGGCTCAGCGCTCACTTTACTTGGTAACTTAATTGCAGACATTGCCTATGCATGGGCAGATCCACGTGTGCGCCGTGGTGTTGTGAAAGGCTAAAAACTATTATGAACGGTGCCTTATTTAAAAAAGCGCTTTCAAGCCGTATGGCATTAGCTGGTTTTATCATCATCAGCTTGGTATTTTTATTTGCAATGCTTGCACCAATTATCGCACCGTATGATCCAGACGATATCAATGTTAAAGCCATTTTACTAGGTCCATCATGGCAACACTGGATGGGCACAGATGGTCTAGGTAGAGATGTATTAAGCCGCATGTTGTATGGTGGCCGTATTTCGCTACTAGTAGGCTTGGTAGCTGTTGGCATTTCTACAGCTATAGGTATTATTCTCGGCGCTATTGCAGGTTTTTATCGAGGTTGGGTAGATACTCTCATCATGCGCCTTGTTGATGTCATGCTGTCGATTCCGAGCTTCTTTTTAATCTTAGCGGTAATTGCATTTTTAACGCCATCTATCATTAACATTATGATCGTCATTGGCTTAACTTCTTGGATGGGTGTCACACGTTTAGTAAGAGCAGAGTTTTTGAGCTTACGTGGCCGCGAGTTTGTGTTGGCATCGCAAACGTTAGGTGCAAAAGATGCACGGTTAATTTTTATACATTTATTACCCAATAGCTTAACGCCAATCATTGTTAGCGCAGTGTTAGGTGTTGCAGGCGCTGTACTCATGGAGTCAGGTTTAAGCTTTTTAGGTTTGGGCGTGCAAGCGCCGCAAGCTTCATGGGGCAATATCCTGACCGATGGCAAAGAATATATTCAGTTTGCATGGTGGTTATCGTTGTTCCCGGGCATGGCAATCTTGGTGACCGTGTTAGGGTATAATTTACTAGGTGAAGGCCTACGCGATGCGCTAGACCCTAGATCAGACAAAAGAGTCTAATAAAAGACAACAGTCGAAGATAATCATCAATACAAATATAAATAGGATGTAAAAATGGGATTTTTAACAGGTAAGAAAATACTAATTGCGGGCTTACTCAGTAACCGCTCTATTGCCTATGGCATTGCCAGCGCCATGAAACGTGAAGGCGCAGAACTTGCATTCACTTATCAGATGGAAAAACATATCAAACGCGTAGCTGATTTAGCCGCAGACTTTGATTCTAAAATCGTATTACCTTGTGATGTCGCTGAAGATGAACAAATTGATGCTTTATTTCCCGCTCTAGCTAAACACTGGGATGGCGTAGATAGCGTAGTGCATTCGTTAGCATTTGTGCCAAAAGTAGCACTAGAAGGTGATTACTTAAATGCTGTTAATCGTGAATACTTCCGTATCGCCCATGACATCAGCTCATATAGTTTTTCAGCGCTTGCCAAAGCAGCCTACCCAATGATGGAAGGCCGTAAAGGCAGCCTACTTACACTCAGCTATTTAGGTGCAGAGCGCACTATGCCAAACTACAATGTAATGGGTGTTGCTAAAGCGAGTTTAGAAGCTAACGTACGTTATTTAGCACAAAGCCTAGGCCCACGTGGCATACGTGTTAACGCCGTGTCTGCAGGCCCTATTAAAACGCTTGCAGCGTCAGGCATTGCCGACTTTGACAAGATGATAGGTTTCAACGAAAAACATGCTGCATTGCGTCGCAATGTAACTATTGAAGAAGTCGGTAACGCATCAGCATTTTTATGTAGTGATTTAGCTTCAGGCATTACTGGTGAAATTACCTATGTAGATGGTGGTATGAATATCACCGCAGCAGGTATTGTTGACTAACAGCTAACGATTTATAGGTAATGTTGCACAACTGTTAATTTACAATTAGTGATAACTGCTAGTAATGTGTAGTTAATAAAGTAAGGCTAATCTATCAAGCAATAAAAAAGGCTGCAATTGCAGCCTTTTTTATTGCCTTTAAGCTACTTACTCAGCATTTTTCTGTAGTAATACCTTTTCGTTAATGCTAACTTTATTTTTCGAGCGTAATAAATTCATGTAAGTATTTCCTATTTCATTAGCATAAGCACGTTGTACTTCAGCTTTTAGTGTATCGCCATCTTCTAGATTACCATCTTTAACAGCCAGTATTTTAATCAACAAGTAGCCATTAGCTGGGTCATAGACGCCAGCGTAAGCCGGTAATTTTTGTGTTTCGATTTTAAATACTTGATTCATTGTTAATTCAGTTAAACCTTGTGCATTTTTGCGATCAACTACTACTGGCGTAATCCATTCCAAATCAGCATCTTCAGCCATTGGTTTACCAGTAGTTAATGCGGATAATAACTTCTCGCCTTTGGCTTTGGCTAGCTTTTTAGTTTCTTCAAGTTTTAAAAACTGCTCAATACCCGCTTTAGATTCTTCAAAAGTAAGTGTTGTCGCTGGTTTATGCTCAACAACACGAGCAGATAGCAATGTATTTGGTGCAGTTTCAATGGCTTCAGTGTTGCGTTTGTCTTTAATAGATTCATCACTAAAAATTTGCGCAACTAATTTTTCATTTTTAAATGCTTTAAATAATTGATCACGGTTCATCCACTCAGTTTTGGCTACCTGGCTGTTGTAAGCTTTGGCTGCGTTATTGAGTGATGTAGATTGCTCGTAAACCATATTACTAAAACCGTCAGCTTGCTCTAAAAACTTAGCTTGCGCTTTTTGCTCGGTCAACATTTGAATAATCTGCACCTTAGCAGATTCAAAACTAGGTGAAGCACCTTGAATTTCAGTGAGTTTAATAATGTGGTAGCCAAATTGACTTTCAACCACATCACTAATAGCACCTGGCGTTAAATTAAATACGGCATCCTCAAAAGGTTTTACCATAGTGCCATCACGACCAAAAGCTGGGCCTAAATCACCGCCATTAGCACCAGATGGATCTGCAGAGTGTTTTTTAGCTAACTCTACAAATTTAGCCGGAGATTTTTTAAGCTCTGCTAATACAGCTTCAGCTTTAGCTTTAGTTTCAGCCTTTTTAGCTGGCGTTGCATCTGCACCGAATGCAAACAAAATATGGCTAGCACGGCGTTTTTCATCCCCTTGAAACTTGGCTGGGTTTTCTTCATAAAACTTCTTAGCCTCCTCAACATCCACGCGAGCCGTGCCATTGATGATATTCATATTAGATGAAATCTCAACAAACTCAATTTTTACTTGCTCAGAAGATTTAAGTATTGCTTTGTTTTTATCATAGTAAGCCCTAACTTTTGTAGGCTCTAGTTTTACTTGATCTGCGAAACTTGATACTTTAATTTCAGCTACAGATACTTCACGCTGCTGTTGTTGTGCTTTTACAGCATTTTGGATCGATTTTTCAGGCTGAAAAACCAAACCAATCAAACCATCACGCACTTGAGCTGCCAGCAAATCAGACTTAATACTTGATTCAAACTTACTCGTTGATAACTGATTTTGCGTCAAAATTCGATTATAAGCGTCTTGTGAAAACTGGCCATTTTCTTGGAACTCACTCATGCTAGTAATGTGGTTGCTAAGTGCTTCATCGCTTAAATTAAAGTGACTTTTTTTCACTTCAGCATCCAGTAAACGAGCATTGATGAGCCTATTCACAACCGCTTGTTTAACCTCGGGGCTATCAAGCAAGGCTGGATCTAAATCTTTTTGCGATTGCTGCAACTGATTGCGATAGTTTTGTAAAGCATTATCAAACTCTTGCATAGATACCGAGCGATTACCCACTTTAACGACATCTACGTTAGCACCAACTTGACCTAGGTAACTATCAATACCGAATAGTGCAAATAATACCGCTATCACACCTAAAATAACCTTAGCAGGCCAGCCTTGCGCGCGGTTGCGAATGATTTCTAACATAACAAACCTTAACTTAACTTAAATTAACTGATTAAAAATAGATTTACAACGGCTATTTTTGCCATTTATTTATACACAAATAATACATGCCCATTAGCCACTGGACAGTGCTGCATGCAGCTCAGTTCAATCTTGCTGATGGGTAAAGCATAGCTAAAACTCAACATAACTCACTACTAAACTAATCATAAAAACCCATGATATACGCACTCATGCTGACACTAATTTTCACTTATTAACACTAACTTTATCTAACTTAAAGCTTTGCACTAACTTAATAGCAACTTAGCTATTTAAGTTTAACTTTTTCAAACAAGCCGAATTGAAACTCGACTACATTAAATTTTAATAGCGTTATATTAACCAATTAAATCTAACGTTTTTTATCTTCCGCCTTACTTTTCGCGTTTAATTCAGCACGCTGTGCAGTTTTACGGCGACGCATACTCACGATACCTTCTCCACGTTTACGCTCATTAGGATCTGGCGCAAATGGATTCTCACCTTGTTTAAATTGCACTCGCAACGGCGTACCAACCAACTGGAATGTTTTACGGAAAACACCTTCTAAATAACGCTTATAGCTGTCTTGTACCTCATCTACATGGCTACCATGCACCACGACGATTGGCGGATTCATGCCCCCTTGATGCGCATAACGTAGTTTCGGGCGCTTACCTTTACTAAAAGGAGGCTGATGCTGTGCAATTGCATCAATCAGCACGCGCGTCAATTGTGGCGTGGCGAGCTTTGCCATTGCTGCTTTAAACGCACCATCAACTGAGGTAAATAACTCAGGCAAACCTTTTTTGCGCAATGCTGAAATATAATGAAACTTAGCAAAATCTAAAAATTGTAGTTTTCGATCAATTTCTTTCTTAATCCAATCACGTTTATCTTCATCTAGACCGTCCCATTTATTAATGGCAACGACTAATGCACGCCCAGAGTCTAATATATAAGCGGCTACGTGCGCATCTTGCTCGGTAATACCTTCTTGGGCGTCTACCACTAAAATTGCTACGTTTGCTTCTTCGATAGCATTCATAGTTTTCACCACAGAAAACTTCTCTATCGCTTCAAACACACGGCCTTTTTTGCGCACACCTGCGGTGTCAATAATTGTGTAGTTTTTACCATCTTTTTCAAGATCAATATAAATTGAATCGCGCGTTGTGCCTGGCTCATCAAAGGCAATCACGCGCTCTTCACCTAATAGCGCATTCACAAGTGTAGATTTACCTACATTTGGGCGACCAACAATAGCAATTTTCGGTACTTTTAAGTTAACAGCTGCTTCAGGTTCCGGCTCTGGAAAAGGCTCTAGCGCATATTCCATCAGTTCTTTAACACCCTCACCATGCGCTGAGGATATAGATACAGGCTCACCCAAACCTAGCTCATTAAACTCTGCTACCACGATAGCGCGTTGCATACCTTCTGTTTTGTTAACGGCTAAAATCACAGGACGATTCGCACGGCGAAGCGTATTTGCAATCGTATATTCTTGTGGCGTTAAACCTGCACGACCATCTACAATAAAAATCACAACATCGGCTTCATCAATGGCTAGCAATGTTTGGCGTGCCATTTCTTTCATAATGCCACTATCTGCAGTTGGCTCGAAGCCGCCAGTATCTACCACTAAATAGGGCTTATCACTTCCTAAGCCTCGGCCGTAGTGGCGATCACGCGTGAGACCTGGCAAATCGGCTACTAAAGCGTCACGGCTTTTGGTTAGGCGGTTAAAAAGTGTGGATTTGCCGACGTTTGGTCGGCCAACTAAGACTACGGTAGGTAACATAACAACTAACTTAATTTAACTCGATGGCGTAAATGCCACCTTGGCGGGTTTGCAGGAGCAATTTTCTAGCTCCTAAATTCAACATTTGTGGCATTACAGCGCTATTGTCAGTTTTAATGCGAGCAACAAATGCACCATCTTCACGAGACATAAAGTGAACATAACCTTCAAAATCACCCACTGCAACAGCAGAACCCAAGCCTATGGGTGCGGTTAATTCTCTAAATTTTAAGTCGGCTTGGCGCCAATAAGATTTACCTGTCTCAAACTCAAGTGCATAAACGGCACCGTTAGTGTGGGTTACGAACACTCGGGCATCTTCAGCACCTAAGCCAGCATAACTAGAAATATCACGGTCCCAAACTACACGTCCATTGGCGCGATCAATAGCAACTACTTTACCTTGGTAGGCCACTGCGTAAATCAATTTACCATCCACCACAGGCAGGCTTGTGATATCTGTAATGCGGTCTATCTCGGTTGTGCCTTTAGGTTGTGCAACTGTGGCCTCCCACAGTAAGCGGCCATCAGTTACACGCACTGCGGCTAATTTTCCACCAGCAAAACCTGCATAGGCTACATCACTATCAACCACTAAACCTGCACTACTGTGCACGCTCAGCGCTGGTACACTGCGCTCGTAAACCCACTTACGCTTACCGTCTGCTGCGTCTAAACCAAATATTTTGCCATCACCCGTACGTACAACAACTATGCTGCCCGCTTCAACCGCAGCACTGGTTACGATACTCGATAACTTAGTTTTCCATAACGGCTTACCATCGTCTGTATTAAAGGCTAAAAACTCGCCATTGAGACCGCCTACCAAGACTGTTTTTGGGCCTGCACCCACTCCACCTGTCAATTGCTCTGCCGCTTGCATACGCCAAAGTTGCTTACCAGTAAGTGCGTTAAACTTAACAACTTCACCTGAAGCCGATGCCGCATAAACAAAGTCTGCGAAAACGGCGGGGGTAAAATTACCGTAATCAGAATCACCTACAGAGCCAGACCATAATATTTTAGGTTGTGCCGTTGCTTTGATTTCGAACAATTCTGAAGGTGGATTAACTTGCTCCACGCCTAAAACTGTATCTTTTAAATCGCCAATTACGCTACATGCACTTAACAAAAAAACACTTATGAGTAAAAGTGAACGAGCGAATAGGTAATTTTTGACTGGTTTTGGCATATTTTTATAATTAGATTTTGAAATAAACTGTCTGGCTGAATCTAACCAAGTGACTCAAGTTTAGTTTTGGTAAAACTTTGATACTGCCCACGCGGGTCTAAGCTAAGCATCGCCTTTTGATAAGCTGCTTTAGCCTCAGCTTTTTTACCTAAAGCAACAAAAATATCACCTTGTAGGTCAGATACTAAGCCGTCAAAAGCTTTGTCATGCGGCATATTTAAAGTTTTCAAAGCCTCTTGATATGCAGACTCTTCCATTTGAACGGCTGCTAATTGCAAAATAGCCATTGCCCTGACTGCATCTTCTTTGGCGTTTTTGGCGGCCCACTCTAGTTGAGTTTTGGCAGCCTTATTATTTTTAGTATCGTGATTAATGCGGGCAGCAATCAAGCTCGCGCGGCCCGCATAAGGTGTTGATGCATAATTTTTAACAATGTCAGCGGTAGCAGTTTGAATAGCTTTGCTGTCCGTTGGGTTAATTGCTGTCAGCGCGGTGTATGCATTAGATGCTGCCAGAGATTGCTTGTTCAAATAACTCTGCCAAGCAACATAAGCCACATAAGCTACAATAACTGCAGCTACTAACGCCATCAACAAGTTGCCGTTTTTGTTCCACCAAGCTTTAAAAGCGTCTAACTGTTCTTGCTCTTCTAAATCGTATGCCATGCTGTGTTCCTATATCACTTTAATATATGTTAATTTTTATGTGCTGAAACTGTTAGTTAATCAAATTTGCTCATTTTTACAGCGCCGCAGTTTGTGACTGTCCTGGTATCGCGCTTAATAAATTTTTTGTATATTCATGTTGTGGCTTAACATAAACTTCATGTACCAAGCCTTTTTCAACTATTTTTCCTTGGTGCATCACAACTATTTCATCTGCAATATGGCGCACTACGCGCAAATCATGGCTAATGAATATATAACTTAGCGCTAGTTCTGTTTGCAACTCTTTCAGTAGTATCAAGATTTGCGCTTGTATTGATACATCAAGTGCTGAAACAGGCTCATCACACACCACCACTTTTGGCTGCAAAACCAATGCACGCGCAATGCCAATGCGTTGTCGTTGCCCACCTGAAAACTGGTGTGGGTATTTTTGCATGTCGTCAGCCGTTAAACCAACGCGTTTCAACATGGCTAGCGTTTTTTCTTGCTGCTCTTCCTTGCTACCAAGACCGTGAATCAGCAAGCCCTCAGCCACAATCTCGCCCACTTTCATACGCGGGTTAAGTGATGCAAATGGGTCTTGAAACACCATTTGCAACTCTCGCCTTGCAGTTCTTAAGCTTGCGCTATCGAGTTTCGCTAAGTTTTGGCCGCCGAAAATAACATCACCACTATCAAGCGGTTGCAATTGTAACAGACAACGCGCTAAAGTGGATTTTCCAGAGCCTGATTCACCGACAACGGCTAAAGTTGAGCCAGATTTTAAACTAATGCTCACATCATTTAATGCTTTAACTAGCGTGCTGCCAAAACCAAAGCTGCCGCTACGCTGGGTGTAGGTTTTAACCAAATTGTTAGCTTCTAAAATATTCATTAAGCAGCTTTCTCACTGAGTTTAATGTCGCTTAACTTGGTGTCGCTTAACTTGGTGTCACTTAACCAGGCATAATCAATCGGCTTAAGCGGCTTCAAACCTGCAGCATCTGGCACGCAGGCCAGTAGAGCTTTGGTATAAGGATGCTGAGGATTCTCTAAAACGTCTTTTACATTGCCAGACTCGACAATTTCGCCTCTGAACATCACCACTACATCGTCTGCAATATCCGCTACTACGCCAAAATCATGGGTAATAAACAACATCGCCATATTCATACGTGTTTTTAACTCATTTAAAAGCTTTAACACTTGGGCTTGTACTGTCACATCCAGCGCAGTTGTTGGCTCATCTGCAATCAACAAAGCTGGCTCGCACGCAATACTCATTGCAATCATCACCCGTTGACGTTGGCCGCCAGAGAGCTCATCAGGGTAACTATTTGCACGGTCTGCGGGTATGCCAACTTGAGTGAGTAGGCTTGCGATTTTTTCTTTAAGTGCCTGACCTTTTAGGTTTAGATGTGTGGTGAGTGGCTCGCCAATTTGATAACCTACTGTTAAAACAGGGTTCAATGAAGTCATTGGCTCTTGAAAAATCATGCCAATCTGCTTGCCACGTATGCCTTGCAAGGCCTTATTACTAAGTGTCGTAATTTCTTGATTGTTAAATAGAATACTGCCGCTAGCTTGCAACTGGGTGGATAGTAGACCCATAACACTTAACGCAGTTAAGCTTTTACCACTGCCGGACTCACCTACAATACAGGTGGTTTTACCTGCCGATAATTGAAAATTCGCGTTATTAACCAAATAGCGGTTAGGCGTATTTTTGGGTGTTACCGTTAAATTTTTGACCGTTAAAATTTCAGTATTCATTTGTTTTCAATCAATTAACTTGCGATTTTTAACTTAACCTCATCTTGTTTACATCTAATTTGTTCGCCTGCTTGCAGCAATGGTTTTAATGAAACCTCATCGTTCACGGCTTCATCGTCACCTAATATCGCTGCAAATTTTGCACCGCTTCTATCAGCTTTTTTCATTTGTGATTTGAAGCTGCCACCACCTGCATGTAGCAATACATTCAAACCATCACAGCGCAATTTTTCAGCGAGTCCGAAGGCTTTTTGACTGGCTATGTCACCTAAATTGACCAAATAGATATCAGGCGTATTTGTAGCTGTGATTTCGTACTCTTGCATCAACAAAATCACCCGCTCTAGCCCAATACCGAAGCCACATGCAGGTGTTGCATTGCCGCCTAATCTCTCTACTAGCTTGTCATAACGGCCACCACCAGCAATCGTGCCTTGTGCGCCCAATTTTGTTGTGACCCACTCAAAAACAGTGCGGTTGTAATAATCTAAACCGCGCACTAGCCTATTGTTAATTTCAAAAGCGATGTTTGCTTCTTTCAATAATTGACACACACTTTCAAAATGCGTTCGACTCGCTTCACCTAAACAATCCATCAATTTAGGCGCAGCTTCGCACATGGCTTGCATGCGTGGATTTTTGCTATCTAAAATGCGTAAAGGGTTAGTGTGCAAGCGGCGTTTAGCATCTTCATCTAACAAATCAGCATGTTGCTCAAAATAAGCGATTAGCGTTTGGCGATAAACTAAACGCTCATCCGCGTCGCCAATACTATTAATTTGCAAGGCTACATCTTTAATGCCTAATTCGCGCCATAAACGCGCTAACATTACAATTTGCTCTGCATCTACGTCTGGTGTTTCAAACCCAAACGCTTCAACGCCAATCTGATGAAACTGCCGCTGACGACCTTTTTGCACGTTTTCATGGCGGAACATTGCGCCTGAATACCATAATCTTTGCGGCGCATTGTAAGTGAGATTATGCTCAATGACTGCACGCACACAGCCTGCTGTGCCTTCTGGGCGCAACGTCAATTTGTCACCATTGAGCGCGTCTGTCCAAGCGTACATTTCTTTTTCCACAATATCGGTGTGTTCACCCACCGAGCGCACAAAAAGCTCAGTTGGCTCAACAATAGGCATACGGATATTATTGTAGCCATATTGGCTCAATACGCGACGAGCCGTGTCTTCCAGCTTTTGCCAGAGCGGCGTGGTTTCAGGCAGTATGTCGTAGAAACCTTTGATAGATTGAAATTGTTTGCTCATTTAACTATCACTTTTTTAACTAACAACTTTGATAGGGATAATTTTTGAAGGCGCCTGTAAAGATGACTGCGAGCGTAACTTGCCACCTTCAACATAATTGGTTTGCACATAATGCTCAACCAAAGCTTGAAATTCCTCGGCAATGTGGTCGCCTTTGAGCGTCACCGTTTTTTCGCCATCTACAAACACTGGCGCAACAGGTATTTCACCAGTGCCGGGCAAGCTAATGCCAATATTAGCTAGCTTTGACTCACCAGGGCCATTCACCACACAGCCCATCACAGCAACCGACATACTCTCGACACCCGGGTAACTTTCGCGCCAAATGGGCATTTGGTTACGTAAATAGGTTTGAATATTGAGCGCCAACTCTTGAAAGTAAGTTGAAGTGGTGCGGCCGCAACCAGGACAAGCAGTCACTAGTGGGGTAAAAGAGCGTATGCCCATGGTTTGCAAAATCTCTTGAGCAACAACCACTTCTTTAGTGCGCGATTCATTTGGTTCAGGGGTTAAGCTCACTCGAATGGTGTCGCCTATGCCTTCTTGCAATAGTAAAGATAGCGCCGCCGTGGATGCCACAATACCTTTAGAGCCCATACCCGCTTCAGTTAAACCTAGGTGCAGTGGGTAATCGCAGCGTTTAGCTAAGTCGCGATAGACTTTAACCAAATCTTGAACATCGCTCACTTTACAAGAAATGATGATTTTATCGTGTGCTAAGCCGATTTCTTCAGCTTGCTGTGCGCTTTCTAAGGCAGATTGAATCAACGCTTCACGCATGAGCGCGTCTGATGACAGCGGCGTTGCTAGCTTTGCGTTTTCATCCATCATTTGCGCCATTTTGGCTTGGTCTAGGCTGCCCCAATTCACACCAATGCGCACTGGTTTGTCATACTGAATTGCGGTTTCTATCATGCTGGCAAACTGCTCATCACGCTTGCTACCCTTGCCAACATTACCTGGATTAATGCGATACTTGGCTAAAGCTTTAGCACAATCAGGGTAAGCGCTGAGTAGCTTGTGACCGTTGTAATGAAAATCGCCCACCAGCGGCACATCACAACCCATTGCATCTAATTGGCGGCGAATTTCACCTACTTGCGCGGCAGCTTCGGGTGAATTTACTGTAATACGCACCACTTCAGAGCCAGCTTGCCATAGCTCATAAACTTGTTTAACCGTACTGGCAACATCAGCCGTATCGGTATTTGTCATCGACTGAACAACGACCGATGCACTACTGCCCACAGGCACATGCGCGATCATTACGGTTTGTGAGGGACGTCTTTCAGATGACATATTGAGCTAAATACCGATATTGTTTGCAGTTAAAATCAACATTGATTTTGATTGTATATTTTATAAAATTTCATATTAGAGCTAGCTTACGAGCGTTTTAGCCAGAGTTTAATTTCTAGGTTTTGACTGCACAGCTTTATTCAAGGGTAAGCCTAGCAACATTATTTCTTGTGCTAGCAGACAAATCAACTGGTTGATTTTTGTAACTTAGTTTTGTACCTGCAGCATTACCTACAACAATTTTAACAGGTGGTTTAAAAGCAAAGCGATCATTGCCACCCACTTCAATTGTGCGCTCATAAATCACATTATTTTCCATATTTAATACGCGCACCCACGTTTTTTCACTGGCACTGAATGAAACACTACCACTAAGTGAAGCAGTAGCTGCTGCAGCGTCATTAGCCTGAGGCATACCTGCAATTACCGGACTTGCTAAAAGTGGCGTATTAGGCACAGCAGGTACAGTTGCTGGATTAGTTTGAATAACCGATGTTGGAGGCGCCTCACCTAAAACAGATGTTGACTCTAAACTATTTGCCTCTGCTAAGCGCTCTGCCGCTGGAAGTGCTTGTGGCGGTAGTGGCTCAGTCACAATCAATTGGCCATCTGCGTCGGTTACACCGTTTAAGCCAAACTCGGATGTATTTTGCTCACCAGCGCTCTGCTCACTTAACCTTTGAGCACTATCATCAGACGATTGCTTTGAGGATGGTGTAGCCACAAAACTCATATATAACCACCAAGCAGCTAGTCCAACTAGCAAAAAAATGCTGGTTATGACATAAGTTAAATAAGATTTTTTATCGTAACTTTGCAGCACAATACGCTCAGAACTCAAGCTAAGCTTAGCGAGCCCAACATCAGGCATTTTGATTTTAAACGCTTGTAGTAGTGGCGTGGCATCCACATCAAGTAACTTTGCGTAATTGCGTATAAAACCGCGAGCTATCATAGGCTCAGGCAGTTTTACAAAATCATCTTGCTCAATAGCCAATATTTGATGCGTGCTTAAGCGTAATTGCCTGGCAGCATCTTCTACCGACATATTTCTAGCTTCTCTCGCGATTCGCAAGCGCTCCCCTGCTGGTGAGGTGTCTGCCGAAATATCATTAGAAAATTCAGCAGAAAAATTGCTAGGAGTAGTTTCAATATCAGCCATGTTTTGTTAACTTTGCTTAGTTGTTTAAATCGGTAACAATACAAATAATAATTCAAAAATTACGCGCATATTAGCTTTTAAGCAAGCTTCATTTTTATCAACATTACTGAACATTTGAACACTATTGACCAGCAGCTAGCGCCTTTGCCTGCTCAGTATCAGGATAATTCTGACGTAATTCAAGTGCATAGCTGGCCTCAGCATTACGATCACCCAATTTGCGCTCAATTAAGATACCCAGCCATAAAACCTCTGGCGTGCGATATGCAACTACGGCGTTTCTTAAATAACTACGCGCTGATTCAAACTTAGCACGATTAAACTCAATCAGCGACATTTGGTAAGCCGCCGCATGTAAAAGTGGGTCAATTTGTAGCGCTTTTCTTAAGTAAGCTTCTGCATTAGTTGTATCATTTTTACGCAATGTGCAAAGCCCGGCATTCATATAAGCAAACTGTGGCGTTGGGTATAGTGGGTTTTTTACGGCTTCTAAAAAGTGTGGAATAGACTCATCATAACGGCCTCTTGAGCACAAAAAAGTACCATAATTATTTTGAGCTTCAGACTTAGTAGGGTCTAGTTGTAACGATTTTTTAAAGTTGGCATCCGCTTTATCATCTTGCCTAAGCGTGCTATAAACCATGCCTAAGCCGTTGTAAGCTTGCGCATAATCTGCATCAAATTTAAGCGCTTCGTTAAACTCTTCTAGCGCAATTTCGTAGTATTTTCTTTCTAAGTAACCACTACCCAGCTCACTATGAATACGTGCGCTTTCAGTATTTTTAGCACCAACTGGCTGGCCATTTTTTTGTAACTCTACGCAACCAGTCACGAGTAGCAATAAAAAGATTAAATATTTATTCATGTGGTCGATTCAATAACAGACTGTTCAGTAGAAGTAGGCTCGGTAGCAACAGATTCGATGGCAATATATTTTAAGCTACGTTTAGTTTTATCCATTACTTTACCCGCTAGTTGCCCGCAGGCAGCATCAATGTCATCGCCACGCGTTTTACGCACAGTCACCACATAACCAGCTTGCTGCAAGATATCGCGAAATACACGAATATGGCTTTGTTTAGAAGTCTCGTAACCGCTATTGGGAAACGGGTTAAATGGAATAAGGTTAAGCTTACAAGGCGTATTTTTAATCACTTGCAATAATTGATTGGCATGCTCAACGGTATCATTTACGCCGTCTAGCATCACATATTCGAATGTTACGAAATCACGCGGCGCACGCTCTAAATAACGGTTACAAGCCGCCATCAGCTCTTTTAGAGGATATTTCTTGTTAATCGGCACAATAATGTCGCGTAGCGCATCATTGGGTGCATGCAGTGATACAGCTAGCGCTACAGGGCAGTCTTCTTTGAGCCTATCCATCGCTGGCACTAAACCAGATGTTGATAGCGTCACGCGACGGCGGCTCAAGCCATAGGCGCTGTCGTCCAGCATAATTTGCATAGCGGTCACAACGTTATCGTAATTCGCCAGCGGCTCGCCCATGCCCATCATCACGACATTACTGATAATGCGTTCATGAATTGGCAATAGTTCGTAACCAGGAGCGGCGCGTAGCGATTTATTCGCCAACCATACTTGGCCAATAATCTCAGCCACGCTTAAATTACGGTTAAAACCTTGTCGACCTGTGCTGCAAAAAGTACATTCCAACGCACAGCCAACTTGGCTAGAAACACATAAAGTGCCTCTGTCATCTTCTGGGATAAACACCGTTTCAATCGCGTTACTGTTACCCGTATCAATCAACCATTTACGTGTACCATCATCAGAAACCAGCTCTAGCTGCACCGTTGGCGGCGTAATTTCGGCTTCTAATTTTAGTTTTTCACGTAAAGTTTTGGCGATATCGGTCATGCTATCGACTTCAACCACGCCAAAATGATGCATCCAGCGCATCAATTGTTTGGCGCGAAAAGGCTTCTCGCCGATGCTTAAAAAGTATTCGGCTAGTTGCGGTTGGTTAAAGTTGAGTAGATTAATCAAAGCTTAAAACTAGCCAAAGAAGTATTTAATTTCAATAGCAGCATTCTCTTCAGAATCTGAACCATGCACTGCATTCGCATCAATGCTTTCAGCAAAGTCTGCGCGAATTGTGCCAGCAGCAGCTTCTTTAGGGTTAGTAGCGCCCATTAAATCACGGTTAACTAATACTGCGTTTTCGCCTTCAAGCGCTTGAATCATCACTGGACCTGAAATCATGAATTTAACTAAATCTTTAAAAAATGGACGTGCTGCGTGCACTGCGTAAAAGCCTTCAGCCTCAGCTTGCGTTAATTGTGCCATTTTAGCGTGAACAATTTTCAAGCCTGCGTTTTCAAAACGTGTGTAAATTTTGCCAATAACGTTTTTTGCTACTGCGTCTGGTTTGATAATAGATAAAGTGCGTTGAACAGCCATGTGAAACTCCAAAGAAATGATGAAAAAATATAAGAATGAAAAAAACTGTTGTTTTGTAAAGGCGTTAAAATACCATTTTAAGGCCTTTTAATAAAGCTTTATGATGCTTTAATCTGCCTTTGACGGCGTGCTTCATACAGGCAAATACCGCTAGCTACGCTCACGTTTAAGCTTTGCACCGAACCAAACATCGGTATCGTCACTAGCGCATCACAGTTTTCTTCTGTTAAACGGCGAATGCCTTCAGCTTCACTACCTAAAACCAGCGCAATCGGGCCATCTAACTTCATGTCAAACAGGCTTTGTGTTGCATCCATGGTTGTGCCTACAATAAATACACCTGCGTCTTTTAACTCACGTAAAGTACGCGCCAAGTTAGTAACAGCAATAAACGGCACGGTTTCGGCTGCGCCACTAGCCACTTTTCTGACGGTAGCGTTTAAACCCACAGCGCGATCTTTTGGCGCGATAACTGCATGTACGCCCATCGCATCAGCCACACGCAAGCATGCGCCTAGGTTGTGCGGGTCTTCCACACCATCTAACACTAGAAAAAACGGTGGCTCTTTGAGCTCAGACTCCAGCACATCGTGGATATCTTTATATGGAATAGGCGTATCTACTACACGCGCAATCACGCCTTGATGACGGCCGTTAATGCCCGCCATGCCGTCTAAACGGCTACGCTCCACTTGCATCACGCGCACATTGTATTCTTCTGCCATATTGAGCAGATCTTTCATGCGCGCATCAATGCGGTCTTTATCAATGAGGATTTCTTGCACACTCAATTGATGTTGACGTAA
>JANNBX010000195.1:0-6855 GCA_031385945.1 Methylophilaceae bacterium
CAACAACAACAACAAGAGTGGCAGCAGCAGCAGCAGCAGCAGCAGCAATAATAATAACAACAATAAGAACAGCAGCAACAATAAGAGCAGCATGTAATGTCGGCATCAGCCACGCCTAAATTTAATAATTCTGCATGACAGGCTTTAAGCAAGCCCTCACCAATTTCACTGTTAAACCGTGACAATACAATGCCAATACGTAAATCTTTGCCGTTTAAATCTTGTTTGAGTTGTTGCATATTTAACCTTTTTGCTAGCTTTTAACTGTAAAACAGTATTTTACCTTGCAAGTGGCTGATAGCCTAACAACTTGATGTTACAAAATAATACCTTAGCTAAATAAAGCCCAAGCTTTTAGCACGGTCATGTAAATACCATAGCCGATTGGCAAGCCAACAGCCGCCCATGCTAGTGTTGTGAGCAACGGCGTTTTTTCAGCAGTGCCAATCACCTCGCTCGCTGACAAGGATTTTTCATGGGCGAGTTTTTTCTCTACGGCTAACTCAGCATCTGTCATGAAGAATTGCTCAGCTACGGGTTTAACCAGCAAATTAGCCACGAATCCAACAATTAACATACCGGCTAGCACATAAAAAATAGGCGCATAAATTTGAGCAAATGGCACGCCTGCTTCCAAGCGAATATCATGCATATAATTCACAATCACAGGGCCTAAAATACCTGCTGTTGACCACGCAGTGAGTAAGCGCCCATGAATTGCGCCAACAAATTGCGTACCGAACATATCGGCCAAATAGGCGGGAATAGTAGCAAAACCGCCGCCATACATAGAGGCGATAATACAAAATGCTGCTACAAAAAATGCTAGTGATTTTAAACCAGCGGCTTGTGATGCCAGCACGTACATGAGTGCGCCAAGCACGAAGAAAACAATATACGTGCGTTTACGGCCTAATTTATCTGACGAGCTTGCCCAGAAAAAGCGGCCGAAAATATTGAATAAAGAAATTAAACCAACGAAACCAGCACCCACGGCGGCAGCTAGCGGCACCAGAATTTCATCTTTTTTAATATCAGCAAAACCAAGCGCTGTCTGACCAATGAGCGCGCCACCAAAGGTTTCTTGTAACATGGGAGCAGCAGCGCCAATAATGCCGATACCTGCTGAAACGTTCATGCAGAGTACGACCCAAAGCAACCAGAATTGTGGCGTTTTATGCGCTTTATTTAAATGCACATGTTTTGTAGCAATCATGCTATTTTCTTTGTTAGCTGGCGGTTGCCAGCCAGCTGGTTTCCAGCCTGTAGGTGGTACGCGATAACCCAAGCTACCCGCCACCATAAATACCGCGTAAATCAGTGCTAGCGCTACAAAAGTTTGCCAAATACCAACTTCGCCAGTCGTTGAAAAATACTTCATCAACATGGTTGCTAGCGGCGAACCTATCATGGCACCGCCACCAAAACCCATAATCGCCATACCTGTTGCCATACCACGACGATCTGGAAACCATTTAATTAGCGTGGAAACAGGTGAAATATAGCCTAAACCTAGCCCGATTCCCCCAATGACGCCAGAGCCTAACCACATCATCCATAATTGATGGGTATAAATACCGTAGGCTGAAATGAGTAAGCCACCACACCAGCATAAGGCTGAAACTAAGCCTGCTTTGCGCGGCCCAGCACGCTCTAGCCAGCTGCCCCATACAGCCGCTGAGCAACCTAGCAATACGAAAAATAAAGTGTACATCCAGCCCAAATCAAATTGCGTCCAGTTGCAATCGGTGGCTGTTAAAGCGCGTAATGTGCCATCTAATTTTTCACCAAAAGTACTAGCGCCTGCTGCACAAGCGGCTAATGGCTTACCATCATCACCTAACAAAGCGTTGCCTAATGGCTTCCAAAACACGCTAAAGCCGTACGCCATGCCAATTGATAAGTGCAGCGCAAGTGCAGCTGGTGGAACTAACCAACGATTATAATTAGCAGGCGCGGTAATGCGCTCTTTTGACAAAAAATCAAACATTCACAACTCCCTTTTATTGTGGACTTTTAAAGCGACACATTTTGTTAATCTGCAAGCTTGCAGGATTTATGCTTGTGTACAATCTATGATGATATTGTTACAAATTGTAATAAAAGGCAACACGTGATTCACGTAAATTTATGCATTAAAAAAGTCAGCTTCTTGCGGTCAACTCTTGTATTTATTTTAGTGTTTTAATAACTTGCGTTAATGATTGATTTAATTCATAATACGCGGCTAAATTATTGGCCAACTTAAGAGATAAGCATGAAACCAAATACACACCCAGAATACCGCGAAGTTGTTTTTCACGACATCGGCGCTGATTTTAAATTTATCACACGCTCAACAATCAACACGCGTGATACAACTAAATGGACAGACGGTAAAGAATACCCACTTGTGAAAATTGAGGTTTCTTCTAAGTCTCATCCTTTCTACACTGGCACACAAAAGATTTTGGATACTGCTGGTCGCGTGGACAAATTCAAGAAAAAATACGGCATGTAATTGCATGTTGTTTAAAAAAGGCAGCTTTTTAGCTGCCTTTTTTATTTTTAAGCTAAATTTCTGTATAGTCATTTGTATAGTTTAAAATATTTCAAGTTTAATCAATCAACCTCAAATTAGCTCAATTTACCTTATGGCATTTGAAATAGAACACGACTGGCAAGCTAATTTAGCCACACCAAGAGCAAGAATTGGCGAGCGCGCTAAAAATAAGCTATTGATTATTTTGTGCCTAGTGTGGGTGTGCTTAGGCCTCATTGGCCATCAACCATGGAAGCCGCTAGAGTCAACCAGTATTAGCATCATCGCTTCGCAGTTAGCCGGTGAACAATTGCTAGCTCCTGTAGCGATTGGTAGAACCAACATTGAAAATCCACCTTTATACTATTGGTCAGCCGCTGGATTAGGCTTTGTATTAAAACCCATATTAAGTTTGCATGACGCCGCTCGCTTAGCAACTGGCGTTTGGATGGCATTAACCCTATTATTTGTAGGCATGACTAGCCGCGAGCTATGGGGTAGAGGCGCAGGGCGCCAAGCTACCTTCGCGCTCTTAGGTTGCTTGGGGCTTATTTACTCAGCGCATTTATTAAGCCCAGAAACAGCAGGTTTAACCGCGTATGCCATGGGTTTTTATGCGTTGGCTTTGTCACACAGAAGACCTTACCGTGCAGCTGCACTATTAGGGCTTGGAATGGTGATTGGATTTTTATCTACTGGGTTTAGCCCATTTTTAGTATTGCTATTAACGGCATTATTGTTACCTGTTGCGTTTAGTAGTTGGCGTAATCAGCGCCATTTTTTTGTAATTGTAATGGCTGTTTTGTTGGCCGCACCAATCATTTTATTATGGAATTTTTTGGTGTGGCAGCAAGCTCCTGATTTGTTAATTACTTGGTGGCAGGTTTATTTTGGTAATTTCAATCACAACTATTACGGTTATTTTTTCAATGCGCTTGCTTGGTTTGCACTACCTGTTTGGCCAATTGCTTTATGGGGTTTATGGCGGTACCGAGCACATTTACTTGTTAAGCCTAAGTTTCAGCTCACTTTAATGTTTTTTGTCGTTGCATTGTGCGTCATTGGCTCAATTGCTGACCGTCGAGAAATTTACGCGTTACCACTTTTATTGCCCATAGTAGCGCTTGCTGGCGGCAGTATTGAAACCATGAAACGTGGCGCAACTGGCTTGCTTAATTGGTTTGGCTTAATATTATTCTCTATATTGAGCTTTATTTTGTGGCTAGGATGGCTGGCATTTGTGTCTGGTTGGCCAGCTAAACTTAACATGCGCATGCAATATTTATCAGGCTTGGCAGACGCAAACGTTAACTGGCTCACATTCATTTTAGGCTTACTAGCAACACTCGCTTGGCTGTTTATTATCATCAACACCAAACGCTCTAACCGCGCTGCACTCACCACTTGGGCGGTTGGCGTGACCATGGTTTGGGCGCTGTTAATGACACTTTGGCTACCTTGGATAGACTCTGCACGCTCTTATCAGCAAGTATTTGGCGCTGTAAAGACAGCGTTGCCTAAACACGCATGTGTGAATACTAAATATTTAAGTGGCTCAGAATTATCATTGTTGCATTACTACACTGGCATTAAAGGTATTGCAGTTGAAAATGCCCAACGGGCCGATTGCGATATTTATTTAGTACAAGATAGCAGTTATAAAAACCGCTTTGAACCGGGGAATAACTGGAAGCAAATTTGGCAGGGAAAACGCGCTACAGACAAACGTGGCGCTGGTTACAGATTATTTAAGTTTAAGCAGTAATTTTGCAGATATTGCCTAACCATTTACTAGCATTTTGAGCCCTGCAAAAACCAAAATAACTGCCAGTATTTTTCGTATAGTAGGGTTTGCAAGCTTGCGACTGCCATAGACGCTACCTAGCAGACCACCCAAAATAACAGCGGCTACCCAATAAGGCAGATGCGTGGGCAAAGTGGGTGATTTAGTCATCACGCCAATTAAACCAGACATAGAGTTAACCAGAATAAATCCCGCCGCAACACCCGACACCACTTTGGTTTCTGCCCATTTAAAACCCAGTAAGATTGGGCTTAAAAACACCCCACCACCAATACCCGTTAAGCCTGATAAAAACCCTAGTGCGCTCCCAATCAGAATTAAAGTGACAGTTGAAACCTGCTTGATTTGCTCTATGCCTATCTTTTTGGCGCCACTAAATATATGCCAACCAGCAAATACTAATGTAATGCCAATGACTGGCTTATAAAAATGTCCTGGTAGCGTGAGTAATCCACCAACAAAAGCAAAAGGTACCGCACTTAACGCTAATGGCAAAAATAGTTGTATTGAAAAAGCACGTACTTGATAAAATTTGTATAAAGCAATGGATGCGACAAATATATTTAAAATAAGCGCTGCAGGACGCATGGTTTCAGGCGTTACCGCCACTAATGCCATCGCTGCTAAATAGGCGGTAGCACCGCCGTGTCCCACTGATGAAAATAGCAGTGCCGCAATAAATAATAGCGGAATAAGCGTTAAGGTCTGACCATCCATTTATCTGGTACTCTTTCAGAATAGCTGGCTAACAGCTGAGATTCAATCATTAGATTGATATGTGCATTTAGATAAATACTTGTTGGTATTTATTGATGGCGGCTTCAACCAAGGGATGCAAGCCGCTATTAGTAGTTTGGTCGATATGTGTTTTTAGCTGAACACGCATTTGCAAAGCCCAAAATTTTTTCAAGTGTTCGGCAATTTCTTTTTGTGCTTGTTCTTGGTCTGGATAAGCCACAAAAAAGTCACCAATTTGGTTGGCCATCGTAATCAACTGTTTAATGTTCATAAATTATTTTATTCATTATTAAATGGGCTGATTTTCTTGAATATATTCAGCACCGTTGTACACCACTAACTGCTCATTTCTAGCAAAACCAACTAACGTAATATGGTATTGCTGCGCAATTTTAATAGCCAATGCAGTAGGTGCTGAAATTGCCACCAACATACCAATACCAACGCTCGCAATTTTTTGTACCATTTCATAGCTACCACGGCTTGTAGTTAACACATAACCCTGGCTCACATTATGTGTAGTTTTTGCCAGCGCACCAATAAGCTTATCAAGTGCATTATGGCGGCCTACATCTTCACGTACCATCAACACATTGCCGTTAGCGCTCACCCAAGCACTAGCGTGTGTTGCACCAGTAAGCGCTTGAAGTTTTTGCAGCGGCACAATATTACGTAAAGATTGTGTAATAGCCTGTGCTGATACCAATAATTTTTGCGTAATATTTTGCATCGGGCTACGCATCGCCTGCTCTAAACTCTCACTGCCACAAATACCACAACCTGTGCGGCCCACTAAATTACGGCGTTTTTCTTTCAGCTTTGCAAAACATTCGCTCGCTATTTCGCAGTGCAGTTCAATGCCATTTTGTTGACTGATCAATTCAACGCTATATAGGTCACTTGCTGCATTCAAAATACCCTCAGTGAGTGAAAAACCGAGTGCAAAATCTTCTAAATCAAGTGGCGTTGCCATCATCACCGCATGTGAAACGCCGTTATAAATCAAAGCAACAGGTACTTCTTCAGCAACTGTATCTTGCAACAAGCTCGCAACGGCGTTTTGAAACTTTGTAACAGCATGCGTGCTTACTGCATCTTTATCTTGATGCTCCATTTTTTAGTTAAGCATCAATATTTAAGTTTTTGCATAGATTTGCATAAAACAACTTTAAGCACTTGCCTTATTTGTTTCAGCAATCGCCATATCGTGCGCAAACTCTGCTTGTTGATCGGGTGCTTTGTTAGCGAGCATTTCTCTACCTGTAAATGCGATTTGCGCGTCTGCAAAGCTTGCATAATCTTTTTGCCAATCCGACAATTGATTCACACGGCTCACTTGTACCGCCGTCACTTTAAATTCTGGGCAGTTAGTGGCCCAATCGCTATTGTCCGTTGTAATCACGTTTGCGCCAGATTCTGGGTGATGGAACGTAGTGTAAATCACCCCTGCTTGCACACGCTCAGTTAAGGTTGCACGTAAAACCGTTTCGCCAGCACGGCTGGCAATACCAACCCAATCACCTTCTTCAATACCGCGCTCCTCAGCATCATGCGGATGAATTTCCACAATATCCTCTGCATGCCAAGCGTTATTTAGCGTACGGCGCGTTTGTGCGCCAACGTTGTATTGGCTCAAAATACGGTCTGTAGTCAGGATTAACGGGAATTTAGCGTTCACTTTTTCAGTAGTCGGCACATACTGCGTGATAAAGAATTTGCCTTTGCCGCGCACGAACGCATCAATGTGCATAGTTGGTGTGCCTTCTGGATTAGCGTCGTCACATGGCCATTG
>JANNBX010000204.1:0-1996 GCA_031385945.1 Methylophilaceae bacterium
CGCGATCAAGTTTATAACCCTGACAGCCCCGACAAAGGCACGGCCGAAATCATCATCGCCAAACAACGTAACGGCCCAATAGGCCGCGTAAGGCTCACATTTATTGGCGAACATACACGTTTTGAAAACTATGCAGGCACAGGTTTTTCTGGTGATGATTACTAAATAATGGCAAAAGCAAAAACTGTTTATAGCTGCACAGAATGCGGCGCAAGTGAATCAAAATGGCAAGGCCAATGCCCCATCTGTTTAAGCTGGAATACGCTGGTTGAAAGCGTGGCAGAAACTGCCAGCACTAATCGTTATGCCAATAAATTTGAAGGTTTAGCCGCCGCTAGCACCTTACAAAAACTAAGCTTGGTAGAAGCGGCAGACGTAGAGCGCCAACCCACAGGCATTAGTGAGTTTGACCGTGTGCTAGGTGGCGGCTTGGTGGCAGGCGGCGTTGTGCTCATCGGCGGCGACCCTGGCATCGGTAAATCTACCTTGCTTTTGCAAACGCTTTGCAATGTTAGCGCAACTCAGAAAGCCATTTATGTCAGTGGCGAAGAGTCGCCCCAACAAATTGCTATGCGTGCTAAACGGTTAGGTTTAGACGCCAGTGAGATTGATTTGCTGGCCGAAATTAACTTAGAGAAAATTTTAGCCACGCTGCAAACGCACAAGCCTGAAATTGCAGTAATTGACTCTATTCAAACGGTATATTCTGAAGCCCTGCAATCCGCCCCTGGTTCAGTTGCCCAAGTGCGGGAATGCTCAGCGCAGCTCACACGCTTAGCTAAGCAAATTGGTATTACTATTATTTTGGTTGGCCATGTTACCAAAGAAGGTACCCTAGCAGGGCCGCGCGTGCTAGAGCATATTGTAGATACGGTTTTATATTTTGAAGGTGATCAAAATTCATCTTTTAGGCTAATTCGTGCATTCAAAAACCGCTTTGGCGCAGTGAACGAGCTAGGCGTATTCGCCATGACTGAAAAAGGTCTACGCGAAGTTTCTAACCCTAGCGCTTTATTTTTATCACACCACGCCGATGAAGTGGCCGGTAGTTGTATCACCGTGACGATGGAAGGTACACGACCGCTATTGATTGAGATTCAGGCACTCGTTGACGAAAGCCATGCGCCAAATGCCAAGCGCTTAGCCACAGGCCTAGAGCAAAACCGCCTAGCCATGCTGCTAGCCGTATTGCACCGCCATGCAGGCGTTGCCTGCTTTGATCAAGATGTATTTATTAACGCAGTAGGTGGCGTAAAAATCGCCGAGCCTGCGGTTGATTTGGCGGTACTTTTAGCCATTGTTTCATCACTCAAAAACAAACCACTAGATAATAAATTGATTGTATTTGGCGAAGTAGGCTTGGCAGGCGAAGTACGACCTGTGCAAGGCGGCCAAATGCGACTTAAAGAAGCTGCTAAATTAGGTTTTACTAAAGCGATTGTGCCCAAAGCGAATGCGCCAAAAGCTAAGATTGCAGGGTTAGAAGTGGTGGCTGTGGAACGCTTAGAGCAGGCTTTGGCGGTGTTGCGAAATGGTTAGAATTGAGGTTACTAGTTAATTATCAGTAGCTTGCGATTAACCTAGCACATCTTACACCACTACGAACTGCGCCCTCTATCGTGGCTGGGTAATCTTCTTCAACGTTTCTAGTTGAAATAAAATCACCTGCAATATATAAGTTTTTAATCGCTACCTCACTATTTGGCCTTGCTAAGCTTGGTTCACAGCTAAAGGTCGCACGTTTTTCAGTAATGACTTTTGTCCAAATAGGTGCTGGTATTTGTGGGTAAAGTTGCTGTATTTCGGTGATGACTTTTTCTGTCAACTCAATGTTATTTAGCGTTTGGTGCTCACCATTTGCGCTAATGACAACGGCAATTAAGCCGTGTTGCCCGCATAATGTGCCTCTATCGAATAACCACTGACTAGTCGCGCTGGTTAAGCCTGCCATGGCGTTATTTAGACGTATATTTTTAGAGTATTGCAGATAAACGGT
>JANNBX010000258.1:0-2237 GCA_031385945.1 Methylophilaceae bacterium
GGCGCAATAATGCATGATCACTAAATGCTGGCATGCAAATAGTCACGCCAAACGGCAGGCCGTTTTGTTGAAAACCAGTGGGCACGGCCGTGGCCGATAAATCCAGTAAATTCATAAAGTTGGTGTAATAACCCAAGTTAGAATTACACACCACGGGCGCAGCATTGACCTCAGCGATGGTATAAATTGTGCCGGCCGTTGGTGTCACCATCACATCAATGTCATTCCACACTTTGCTGGCTTTGCGTTGCAAGGCCTTTAATTTGTAATAGGCGTTGAATGTGTCTACCGCGTTAAATTTAGCCGCACCACCGATAATCTGTTTAGTGACAGGGAAAATGCTATCAGGATTATTTTCAAAAAACTCACGTATCGCCGCATAACGCTCAGCGACCCACGGGCCTTCGTAAAGCAAACGCGCCGTTTCTAAAAATGGCGCAAAATCAATTTCAACGGCTTTGCCGCCGATCGCTTCAAGTTGTTTAATGGCTTGCTGAAACAACTCTGGTGATTCTGGGTTTTCAAAAAATGCTAACTGAGCGAGCTTAGGCACACCAAAAGTAAAACTGCTAGGCAGCGTTGAATCAGCGTTGATGGCTGTGCGTGAATAAGCATCGTTTTCGTCAAAGCCCTGCGCGCTTGCCAAAACAGCTGCTGCATCAACTGCTGTTAATGCAAAGATCGACACACAATCCAGCGTGCGACAAGCTGGCACAACACCTTCTGTGCTTAATAAGCCACAAGTAGGTTTATGGCCCACTAAATTATTGAATGATGCCGGCACACGGCCAGAGCCTGCGGTATCTGTGCCTAAACTAAAGCTCGCCATACCCAGCGCCACTGAAACTGCCGAACCCGCACTAGAGCCGCCAGAAATGTATTCTGGCAAGAAGCTATTGTTAACTGCGCCATAAGGTGAGCGTGTACCTACCAAGCCTGTGGCAAACTGATCTAAATTCGTTTTGCCGATTGGAATAGCACCTGCGTCAATGAGCTTTTGCACAACGGTGGCGCTTTTAGTGGGGGTATAAGCGTAATCTGGGCAGGCAGCAGTAGTGGGAATATTCGCTAAATCAATATTGTCTTTAATGGCGAACGGAATGCCGTATAAAGGCAAATTTGCAATATTTTTACCTTCTAAATTTTTAGCATACACGAGCATTTCAGCATAGGTTAATCGCTGTATCCAAATATTTTGGCTATTTTCAGAGCCTATTTCAGCATCTAATTGTTTGACTAAATCACTGGGGGTAAGCTCACCTTTGAGATATAAATCACGTAAGTAGGATATTTGTAGATTCATGTTATGTTCTCTTTTTAAGAAGCAGGCTTTAGGATATTCGGAATAAATGTCTGCGCGAGCGAATTACTGCGTTGCAAGGTCACAGCAACCTCGCCGTACTTAGTGTACTGTCTCGGTTTCTGCGTTCCGTGCGCCTTGTACTTCATCTCGCTCAACGACTTATTCCGTGTATCCTTCATTTATTCAGATGCAATCATGATTAACTGCTGCCCAGCAGAAACGGCTGAGCCTTCATTGCATAAAATGTGGGTGACTACTCCGCTACAGGTAGCAGTCACTGAAATTTCCATTTTCATCGACTCCACAATCACGACAATATCGCCCTCATTTACCTTATCCCCCACATTCACTTTGATTTGCCATAAATTGCCTGCCACATGCGAGCTAACCACAAGGCTGCCTGCTGGCACTTCTAGCGTGTCAGATGCAATTGCCACCTCACTCTCGTTACTGTAGTTGGCTTGGCCTGTTGCAATCCAGCGTTCACGCTCTGCGTCAAAAGCGGTTTGTTGTTGGGTTTTAAAAGCGGTAATTGAAGTACTCTCTTGGCTTAAAAACTGCTGGTAATCTTTTAGTTTAAAAGTTTGCTCTTCAATTTTTAATTGAAATTTACCGCTGGGGAAATCCTCTCGCATTTGCAATAACTCAGAGGCAGACACTGGATAAAAGCGAATTTGATCAAAAAATCTTAATAGCCAAGGTTTGCCGTCTTTAAAATCTTTAGTCTGGTTTTTTGAAGAGATAGCCCAGCGATTCCACATTTGAATCGTACGCCCGACAAACTGATAACCGCCAGGCCCCTCCATGCCATAAACGCACATATAAGCGCCGCCTATACCAACAGCATTTTCAGGTGTCCATGTGCGTGCTGGGTTATATTTTGTGGTCACTAAACGGTGGCGCGGGTCAACGGGCGTTGCCACAGGTGCGCCTA
>JANNBX010000029.1:0-2941 GCA_031385945.1 Methylophilaceae bacterium
GGTCACTAAACGGTGGCGCGGGTCAACGGGCGTTGCCACAGGTGCGCCTAGATACACATCGCCCAAGCCAAGTGTGAGGTAACTCGCATTAAAAACAATCTCTTTCACTTGCTCGATTGAATCTAAGCCATTGATACGGCGAATAAACTCAATATTACTGGCATGTCCATCGACCATTTCGCACCAGGGCGCATCTTTGCGCACGGATTGCATGTATTTTTCAATCGCCAATTGCGTCGCCACATCATCCCAAGATAGCGGCAAATGCACGATACGAGTAGGCACTTCCATCTCATCTATTTTAGGCAAGGCTTGCTCTGCTTTTTGCAGCAGATTCAGGAGCCGTTCAAGTGGCAGTACTAGGCTTTCATAATGCACCTGCAAAGAACGAATACCGGGCGTGAGATCTAAAACACCATTGATATTTTGCTGCTCCAGCCACTGCATGAGCGCATGTACACGAAAGCGCAAATTGAGGTCTAGCACCAACTCGCCATATTCAATTAGCAAGTATTTATCGCCCGCTTGCCGATAAACCACTTTGATTTGAGTAGGTGTTTCTGCAATTTCAGCCAGTATTGGGCTGTAACTTTTTGCAGAACTGACAAGTGGCTTGGCTGGCTCACCTGCTAGGTTAGCCACCATTACATTTTGCGCTAGCTCTAGTGTTTTAGCCTCAATTTGGGTTAATCTTTTAAAGCGAATTTTGTCGCCTGCTTTAAGCTGCCCCATTTTCCACAGCTCAGCTTGCACAATGGTTGCGGGGCACACAAACCCGCCTAAGCTTGGGCCGTCAGGGCCTAAAATTACAGGCATATCGCCCGTGAAATCAATTGCACCAATCGCGTAAGCATTGTCATGAATGTTCGATGGATGTAAACCCGCCTCACCACCGTCTTGCCTAGCCCATTGCGGTTTGGGGCCTATTAGGCGAATGCCCGTGGTATTTGAGTTGTAATGCACTTCCCAATCGGTCGTGAAGAACATTTCAATATCATCTAGCGTGAAAAAATCAGGCGCGCCATGCGGGCCATATAGCACACCAATTTCCCATTGATGGGTATAAGTTGGCACTAACGTTTGAGGCAGTGATTTTGCAATATAAGGCGCTGCATCTTGGCTATTTAAATGCAGCACATCGCCTACTCTGAGCGTTCTGCCACCATGCCCGCCAAACTGCCCGAGTGTAAATGTCGATTTGCTACCCAAATAATCTTGCACATCAAAGCCGCCCCACACGCTTAAATAAGCGCGGCAACCCGCTGCATTGATTTTACCAAGCGTTAACGTACTACCCGCTTTTATAGAGTGCGATTGCCACATGGCAATCTTTTTTCCATCTAACGTCAGCTCAATTGGCGCACCCGTCACAGCAATCACAGCATCGGCATTAAATTTAAGTTTCGGGCCAATCAAGGTAATTTCTAACCCTGCTACGCCCTCTGCATTGTTAACCAGTTTATTGCCCAATCTAAACGCCAAATGATCCATAGGCCCTGAAGGCGGCACGCCTACTGCCCAGTAGCCAATTCGGCCTGGGTAATCTTGAATCGTAGAAATCACACCGCCATCTAGCACATCAATCGTTTGTGGTTGATAGGTAAAGCCGTTTAAGTAGCGGGTAATTTGTTTACCTGCTGGAAAAACAGTATCAGCCAGCACTTGGCGTAGGTACTCCAAATTGGTTTCAATACCACTTAAGCGGGTGTCTTTTAGCGCATTTTTCATCTGAATAATAGCGGCATCGCGATCTGTGGCGTGAACCAGCATTTTTGCAATGAGCGGGTCGTAAAATTGTGAAACTTCACTGCCGGTTTCTACCCAGCTATCAATGCGTGCTTCAGCTGAAAATTTAACTTCCGTCAGCACGCCGCTAGACGGCTGAAAGTTCTTATTCGGGTCTTCGGCATATAAACGCACTTGTATCGCGTGGCCTTGTGGTTGATGTTTGTAGTGATTTAAAACATCAGTTTCACCCGCCGCAATACGAATCATCCACTCAACTAAATCAGTACCAGTGACTAACTCAGTGACACCATGCTCAACTTGCAAACGCGTATTCACTTCTAAAAAGTAAAACTCACTGGTAGCGTTATCAAAAACAAACTCAACCGTGCCCGCAGAGCGATAATTAAGCGCACTGGCCAACTTAACCGCTGTGCTGCTTAATGCATCACGTGTTTGTTGGGTAATGTTTGGCGCTGGTGTTTCTTCAATGACCTTTTGATTGCGGCGTTGCACTGAGCAATCACGCTCACCAAGTGCGATTACTTGACCTAAGCCATTACCAAAAATTTGTACTTCTATGTGACGTGCTGCTTCTACATATTTTTCTAAATAAATACCAGTTTCTTTAAAGTTAGCGCGGGATAAACGCTGCACCGATTCAAAAGCAGCTTCAAGCTCGTTTTCACTCCAAATAAGCTGCATGCCAATACCGCCGCCACCAGCGGTGCTTTTTAACATCACGGGGTAACCAATTTTTTGCGCTTGCTGTTGGGCTTCTGCCAAATTCGCTAACAATCCTGTGCCGGGTAGTAGCGGCACACCGTTTTGCTCAGCTAATTCACGCGCAGTGTGTTTAAGGCCAAACGCTTTCATTTGGCTAGATGTTGGGCCAATAAAAGTAACACCCGCCGCTTCACATGCCTCTGCAAAATCTGCATTTTCAGATAAAAATCCGTAACCCGGGTGTATGGCTTCTGCGCCAGTTTCTAGCGCTACTTGTAAGATTTTGGCCGTTTTTAAGTAACTTTCAGCCGCTGGCGCTGCACCCACACACACCGCTTCGTCAGCCTCTAGCACATGGCGCGCGCCTGCATCTGCCTCAGAATAAATAGCAACAGACCCAATGCCCATTTTTTTTAATGTGCGAATAATTCGGCAGGCGATTTCGCCACGGTTAGCGATTAAGACTTTTTTAAACATAGTGAGCCTCCGT
>JANNBX010000038.1:0-31856 GCA_031385945.1 Methylophilaceae bacterium
CCAAAGTGAACTTCGTGATGGTGCGCGCTTTAATGTAAATGCGGCGGTACATCAGCGATTAACCGAAAGATTAAGCACCAATGTGGGTGCCGCGTATGAAAAACGGATTGCAGACAATGCCGATGTATTCGCTTGGCAGCGTTATAGTGTTTTTCTTGCAGGCAATTATCAGCTAAATGAAAAGTCAGCGTTATTTGCGAGCTATACGCACCACATTGGTGACCAAGTGTTTGTTGCAACACCCAGCCCAGCATTTAAACAAATTGCTAACGCTATTGCTGACGACCCTGTTTTTGGTAAACGCCGTGCTTACAGATTAGATGCAGAAGCAGATACGCTGAATATTGGCGCAGATTATCGTATTAACAGCAATAACAAGCTGAATGTTGGGCTGCAATATGCGCTGATTCAAGCAGAAGCCAGCCATGAGTATGACGCAACACAACTGCATATTAGCTGGCTGCACCGCTTTTAAATAAAGCTGACGATTGCACAAATTAGCTTTAAAATTGCGCCTTTAATTGATTCTGAAATATTCCCATGCGCGCCTCCCAATTTTTTATTGCCACCCAAAAAGAAGCCCCAGCCGATGCTGAATTAGTTAGCCACAAATTGATGGTGCGTGCAGGCCTCATTAAAAAGCTTGGTAATGGCTTATATAGTTGGATGCCACTGGGTTTGCGCGTGTTACGTAAAGTTGAAGCGGTGATACGCGAAGAGATGAATAACGCTGGCGCACTAGAGTTGCTAATGCCAGCCGTGCAGCCAAAAGAGTTGTGGGAAGAAACAGGTCGTTGGGCTGTATTTGGCCCCCAAATGCTTAAAATTACTGACCGCCACGAGCGTAATTTTTGTTTTGGCCCAACGCATGAAGAAGTGATTACCGATATTGCTCGCCGCGAAATCAACAGTTATAAGCAATTGCCGCTGAATTTTTACCAAATTCAAACTAAATTTCGTGATGAAATTCGTCCACGTTTCGGTGTGATGCGCGCTAGGGAATTTATGATGAAAGATGCCTATTCTTTCCATACCGATTTCGCTTCACTAGAAACGACTTACGCGACCATGTACCAAGCCTACAGTAATGTATTTACGCGCTTAGGGCTAAAATTTCGCGCGGTAAAAGCCGATACTGGCGCAATTGGCGGCGACGGTTCACATGAATTTCATGTGCTGGCAGATAGTGGTGAGGACGGTTTAGCTTACTGCGAAAATTCAGACTACGCAGCAAACGTGGAATTGGCAGAAGCCGTTAATACAAACCAACGTGCCGCGCCAACAGCCGCCATGATGGATGTAGAAACACCAAAACAAACGGTTTGTGAAGATGTGGCTAAATTGCTCAATATCAGCGTGACACAAACAGTAAAAGCCATTGCTTTGATGGTCAAAAATGCTGAAGCCGAACAATTTACATTAGCTTTACTGCGCGGCGACCACCACCTAAACGAAATTAAGTTAGCTAAATTAAATGGTTTTGCAGACTTTAGGTTTGCTACTGAAGAAGAAATTCGCGCTAATTTGAGCTGCCCACCAGGCTTTATTGGCCCTGTGAATGTAGGTGCAAATGTGACAGTGATTGCTGATGCTACAGTCGCCACCATGAGTGATTTTGTGTGTGGCGCAAATAAGCCAAAATACCATTTAAGTGGTGTGAATTTTGGCCGTGATTTGCCTGAGCCAAGTGCAGTAGCCGATATCCGTAATGTAGTCGAGGGTGACGCTAGCCCTGATGGCAAAGGCACACTAAGCCTTTGCCGTGGTATTGAAGTTGGTCATATATTCCAGTTGCGCACCAAATACGCACAAGCTATGAACGCTACTTATTTGGATGTAAATGGCGCATCTCAGGTGATGGAAATGGGCTGTTATGGCATAGGCGTGTCACGCATCGTTGGCGCGGCAATTGAGCAGGGTAATGACGAAAAAGGTATTATTTTCCCACTCAGCATGGCGCCATTTGCCGTAGTGATTTGCCCAATTGGCTTTGATAAAAGCGAGCTAGTCAAAAATACTGCCCTGCAACTTTACGCAGACTTAAAAAATGCAGGTGTAGATGTGTTGCTAGACGACCGCAATGAGCGTCCGGGTGTGATGTTTGCTGAAAGTGATTTGATTGGCATACCGCACCGCGTGGTGATTGGTGAGCGCGGCTTAAACGAAAATCAAGTGGAATATAAAGCCAGAAATAATGCCGAGGCCAAAAATATTACGCTTAGTGAGGTTGTTGGCTTTTTAACTAATGCATTGAACAACTAATGAAGCGATGTTTTTTAATAGGGTTATTGGCAGTCTGTTGGCTTAATAGTGCCTTTGCAGGGTACCAGCGTGAAGAAGATTTAGCCGATAGTGTACGCTCATTGATGCAACGCTCTATTGCCGATACCGCCGCGCCTAAATTGATGTTTGACCACCCTGAAGAGGGTGAGGCTTGGCTAAATGCGATGTCTGAACGGCTTAAAAAACGTCTGCCAGATGCTCAATATCGGCAAGACTTTTTAACCTCAGTGCATTATGAAGCCACCCGAGCAGGGCTAGACCCACAAATGGTGCTAGGCTTAATTCAAGTAGAAAGTGGCTTTAAAAAATATGCGGTTTCAAATGTAGGTGCGCGTGGTTACATGCAGGTGATGCCATTTTGGGTGCGTACAATTGGTGCGAAAGAGCACAATCTATTTCATTTGCGTCTAAATTTACGCTATGGCTGCACTATTTTAAGGCACTATTTAGATCGCGAACGCGGTAATGTGTTTCGCGCCTTAGGGCGTTACAACGGCAGTTTAGGCAAAGCGGCTTACCCCAATTTAGTACTCGGCGCATGGCGCAAAAACTGGTCTTATACCCCGCCAAATATCAGCATTACCCCAACACCGAGTATTACTAATCCAAGTAGTATTTAAGTATTTTCTGTTTAATACGCTGTTTAATTCTGCTAATTTCTCAAGTCGTTTATGAGCAAAACTGATTCTTTATCTGCCCAAAAATAGTGCATTATTTGCCATGCATTTGACGCGCGCCCAATTTTAATCCACACTGCATGTGGCGGTTTTTTGAAAAATCGTCGCTTTTACAAGCATTATCCATGCAATTAAACTAAAAAATTGGGAGATATACATGTCAAAGTTACTTGCTCTATCATTAAGTATTGCCGTTCTTGGTGGCGTTTGGGCGTTTTTAGCGTTAGGCCCATTAGCTGGTAGTGCAACTGCACCTGCTGTTGCACTCGTTTGGGTTGGCTTTATTGCCTGGGGTTGTTATTTTGCAACGGGCGCAGATAATGCTGCCTTACAAAAAACAATCGTCGGTATGATTTACGGTGCTGTGATTGCAGGTATTGCACTTTATTTAGTGAGTTCTGGCATGTTGGCTGGCTTGGGCGCACTTGCTGCACCTGTGATTATTGCAGTAACGGTATTTTTCTTAGTGATTGTTGCTGGTCAAAGCTTACTGTCCGTGGTGCCTGCTAATGTTTATGGTTATGCTGCAACCGCTGGTTTAGCTTTAACTGCTGGCACAGCGGCAAATACGCTGGCGCTCGGTTTAAGTAATCCTGTTATTCAAGTCGCTATTTCGGTAGTGTTAGGCGCTCTGTTTGGCATGGCATCAGGCAAACTAGCAGCAGTACTTGGTAAGTAAAAACATAGTTTTTTAAACTATTCAGTTGTAAAAGCAAAAAGGCCATGTGCATAACACGGCCTTTTTGCTTTTGAATCTCATTATTGCTGATTATTAAATAATCATTTATTGAACGATTACTTTTTAAGCTAGTGTGATTAAACTACTGTGCAATATTTGCTCTAAATCCGTAATAAGTACCAAATTCGCCTTCTGGCTCATGGTATACAAATACTAGGCCGTTAGTGAAGCCTAAGCCATTTAAATGATTTTGCGCACGCAACTTCAGAGTTTTAGGTAACTCTGATTTGCCCATGTATTGACCATTCAAATTAAAAAATACGACTGCTTTATGATCAACGTCTAACAATGCTAGCTCCTCGCCCAAAACACCTGTAAACGCAACATAATGGTCACTCAGGTCGTCAAAACGTACTTTTGCGGCACCTAAATCTAGTAATATTTCGTTAACTTTTTCACGATTTTTTAAATCAACGACAAATACTTTATTGCTGCGCTCTTGTTTAGCGTAATAAAGTTTACTAACAGGGTCGTAAGTTGGCATGGTGGCAGCGTCACCAAAAGCTGGATTAAAGCCAAAAACATCGTTACTTTTGCCCGTTATATCGCCTTTATTGTTTAACTCAATACTGAAAATACCTGTACTGGGTAAAAATCCAGCATCGCTAGAAACGTTATAAGTAACCGTTTCTAGCTTTTTACTATTTGGATTATAGTAAATTGAGCGATTATCGTAACCTGGTAATGCTGATTGCACATAAATGCCTTTGGCATCAAAACTATGTACCTCAGAGAGTGAGGTAGTAACATCAGAATTACCTGGCATAGGTGCTAAGCCGCCATCTGCAATGTAATAGCGCTCATACGTAGGCACATAAGCGACTGTCATTGGGCGTGTAGTTGGCTTTTTTATTAGCGGAATTTTAATTTCAATAATGGCCTCAGGCACAATCGCTGCTTGTGTGACAGCTGAAACTAAAAGTAGGCTACCAAACGTTAGGCTAATAAACTGGCTAAATTGCATATTGTGCTTTCAAATAAAAAAGTGCGACGGCTTAATGGTTGTTTTTTGGAAACGAGTGCAGTTTAAGATGATTTTTTGATCACTTATTTGATTCAGCTTTAATTTTGCATTAGTTTTAATTTCGCGTTAATTTCAATTAAATGCGTTAATCAACAATATTGTCAAATTGGCTATTAAGTTTAAATAACACACAGGTTAAATGGCACAGTAATCAACTCTTTCGGTCAATTAACATGGCGTCACCATAGCTAAAAAATCGATATTTTTCTTGTATGGCATGGCTATAAGCATTTTTAATATGCTCGCTACCTGCAAATGCAGAAACTAACATCATCAATGTGCTTTTTGGTAAATGAAAGTTAGTGATTAAACGCTCAACCACCTTAAAAGTGTACCCAGGCGTGATAAAAATATTCGTGTCCCCTTGCATTGCTTGCAAGCCATCTTTTTGTGCAGCACTTTCAAGTGCACGCATAGAAGTAGTGCCAACTGCTGTTACAGTTCCCCCTAATTGTTTGGTTTGTTGCACTAGATCAACAGTTATTTGTGGTATCTCAAAGCGCTCGAAATGCATTTTATGCTGGCTAATGTCATCTACTTTTACTGGCTGAAACGTACCAGCACCAACATGCAACGTTACAAAGGCAATGTTTACTCCATGTTGTTTTAATGCGCTGAGCATAGCATCGTCAAAATGTAGCCCTGCTGTAGGTGCGGCTACTGCACCCTGTTTGTTAGCATAAACAGTCTGATAACGCGTTTCGTCATTGGTGTTAGCGCTGTGGGTAATATAGGGCGGCAAAGGTAGATGCCCATGATTTTCTAGCAATGTCAGTATGGGTTGCTCACTCAAAATTTGCAGTAAAAACAGGTTATCTTCACGACCAATGACTGCTGCCTCAAATGCATTTTCAATCAGTAATCTACTACCAATTTGTGGGCTGCGTGATGCTTTTACGTGGGCTAATACTTGCTGTTGGTTAGTGTTATCTAAAATACGTTCAATAAGTACTTCAATTTTTCCACCAGTAGATTTTTCACCAAAAAGCCTTGCCTTGATGACTTTAGTATCATTGAAAATCAGCAAATCATTTGGCTTAAAAAAGCTAAGCAATTGATTAAAATACGCATCTTCAATTAAACCAGTGTTACCGTTTAGTTTTAATAAGCGGCTTGCACTGCGCTCGCTGGTGGGGTGTTGCGCAATCAGCGCTTCAGGCAGAAAAAAATCAAAATCATCAGTACGCATATTTGGTTTAACTTGCTATAATGCCAACCCTTAACGGCATGTGGCTTGAATGAAATATTTTAGGACACAGATTTTAACACTTAAAATCAGCCAAGCTTAAATCATTGCGCTAGTTTTTAGATGGTTTAATTTTTAAACAGCTTATTCAAACAGCCAGTTTAAATTGCTTAGTCGTTATGCATCCTATAGCCGGGATGGCGGAATTGGTAGACGCACCGGACTCAAAATCCGGCGGTTGTGAGATCGTGGGGGTTCGATTCCCCCTCCCGGCACCAGCATTTACGCGGCTTCCGCGTGTGGTCACTAAAAATTTAATGATTTTTTGGATAACTTTTGGGTAGATTCTCTTTATCTGTGCAAGTCATCTATATGGCTGGGTTGGTTAAACCTTTGATTTTTATCCATGGTCTGTTAATCGCATTTCTAACATCTTCATTTCTAAATTGCAAGCAGCTGTGCCGAAAGTTACCCTCAACTTTTACTAAGGTCTAAGCCTGTCTAGTTAAGCCCTATGCGTTAGCGCTCATCAATCATCATTACAGATGTGACTTAACCCCGCAGTATTCCTAGCGAATTCAAACTTTCCTTTTTTTAAGATCGTGCTTAGTTGCCAAAAAGCATGATTGCTGCACCCGTAACAGCCAGCTCATATATTGTTAACCAATTGACGAAACACAGCTTTATTTTTTCAAGCACTACAGCCAAATTTTATTGAAATAAACTGTAACAATCTGTAAGTGATTGTAATTTTTACTTGGAACGGCGACAAAATTTGTGTTAAATTAGTTCTATGCTTTAGTAAATTTTTTGTAAAAAATTAGTTAATTTTATATTTTTGTAAACTAATACGTCCTGTTTTCGATGGGAATTTATGCATACTGCTCATTACAGCATTACATTGAGACCTAATAATTCAATCTCAGGCCAAGGTAGATTGATAGTAGTGGGAGTATTAGCATTTATGTCTTTAGCTGTGGCAATAGCATTTGGGTTGATAGGTGCATGGATGGTGTTGCCATTTGCGGGTTTAGAGTTGGCGGCAGTAGCCTATGCTTTTTACTATATGCATTGCCATGTTAACGATTTTGAAAGCATCACTATTGAAGGTGATACTTTAAAAGTAGTGCAGTACAGTTATCGTCAACAAAAAGAGTTTAGTTTTAATCGCTATTGGGTCAAAGTGATTACTAAAGTACTACCCTGCGGTGATGAATTATTGTTTTTGAGCGCGCATGGCAAAGAAATAGAGTTTGGTGGGCGTTACATGAATAACGAGCAGCGATTAGTGCTTGCCCAACAGCTCAAGCAATATGTAGGACTAAGCCAGGGGTAACAGACTTAATATGGTTTCAAAGTTTTATGATGATGTAGTGTTGTAATTTAAAAAGTGTTGCTAATTCAAGTTTCTGTTTTAAAAGGTTTGTGTTTTAGAAATGTAAAAAAATTATAAATAATTCTTCAGTTTAATTGATGAATATCGGGAGTGAGAATGGTGCAAAGTACCTTCAAAAGACTAGCGTTAGGCTTGTCGCTATTGTTTGTTTCTATGTTTGCCTACGCGGATTACACATGGAATTTCCCCAAGCCAGTCACTCCAGTCGCTAAAGATACCTTGCATGTCCATAACTTCTTTATGGTGATTGTGATGGTAATCTTTGTAGTGGTGTTACTCATTATGATTTATTCGATTTTCATGCATCGAAAAAGCCGTAATTATCAAGCGTCATCATTCACAGGCCCAAGTACTAAATCTCAGCTTATATGGACATTAGTGCCATTTGCTATTCTGCTTTATATCGATTTTATACTCATGGGTATACCAGCTTATAACTCTATTGTAATGATGGAAGATACTAAGCAAAACGCTACTATGGTAGTAAAAATCACCGGCTCACAATGGAAGTGGCAATACGAATATATGAGCGGTGAGGCAAAAGGGATTAAATTCGTGAGTAATTTAACCACGCCAATTGCACAAATAGAAAAAAATTCTACTGTGCCAAAAAATGTAGATTATTTGCTAGAAGTTGATAACAAGCTAGTATTGCCAGTAGGCGAAAAAGTACGTGTTTTATTAACAGCAACAGACGTTATTCATAATTGGTGGGTGCCTGCCTTTGGTGTTTCTCGCGATGCGATTCCAGGCTTTTTACATGAAACTTGGTTGAATATTGAAGAGCAAGGTGTTTACAAAGGCCAATGTAAAGAGCTTTGCGGTAAAGGCCATGGTTACATGCCGGCAGTTGTAGAGGCGGTAAGTAAAGAAGAATACAAAGTTTGGGTAGCTGCTAAACAAGAAGAAATGAAAAAAGCTGAGTCTGGTGCTGATAGAGAATGGGCCAAAGACGAGCTGATGAGCAACGGCAAAGTTGTATACGAAAAAAGCTGTGCAGTTTGTCATCAAGTGACAGGCGCGGGCATGCCGCCCATGTTTCCGCCATTAACGGGTAGTAAAATTGCCACAGGCCCTATTTTTGGTGCAGATGGTAAGTATTTACCCGATAGCCATTTAGATCGAGTTTTTAACGGTAAAGGCGCAATGCCACCTTGGAAGGGCAGCTTAAACGATATAGACATTGCATCAGTTATTACCTATGAGCGAAATGCGTTAGGTAACGCTACTGGCGATTTACTTCAACCTGCACAAGTTAAAGCTGCTAGATAAACAACTAAGCGCAATATACATCACGGTCAATATTCAAATAAAGTTTAGGTCTATTCAAATAGGTTTAAGGAGAAGCAAATGAGCGCTACCACAACAGCCCATCACGATGAACATCACGACGTACCAAAAGGTATGATGCGTTGGTTTACCACCACTAACCATAAAGATATCGGTACGATGTACCTGACCTTTTCGCTGATTATGTTTTTAATCGGTGGGGCGATGATTTTACTGGTTCGAGCAGAGCTCTTTGAGCCAGGCTTACAATTGATGAAGCCTGAATTTTATAATCAGCTCATTGGCGTACATGCGCTAGTGATGATTTTTGCGGCACTGATGCCAGCAGCTACAGGCTTTGCTAACTGGATGTTGCCACTACAACTAGGCGCACCCGACATGGCTTTACCGCGACTCAATAACTGGGGTTTTTGGTTATTGCCGCCTGCAGCTGTGCTACTCACTATTCCGTTTACACTAGCTTTATTTGGTATAGGTGACGGTGCAATTGCAACAGGTTGGACATTTTACGCGCCGCTTTCAGTGCAGGGTGGTATTGGTGTCGATTTCGCTATTTTTGCTGTGCACATTCTTGGTATTTCTTCTGTCATGGGTTCAATCAACGTGATTGTGACTATTTTTAATATGCGCGCACCTGGTATGACGTTGATGAAAATGCCAATGTTTGCATGGGGTTGGTTAATTACTGCTTTTCTTTTAGTCGCTACTATTCCCGTGCTTGCTGGTGCAGTAACGATGTTGCTAACAGACCGTCATTTTGGTACACACTTCTTTGACGCAGCTGGTGGTGGTGACCCAATTCTTTTTCAACATTTATTCTGGTTCTTTGGTCACCCTGAAGTCTATATTTTGTTACTCCCTGTTTGGGGTTTCATGCCACAAATTTTACAAACATTCTCACGTAAACCAATGTATGGCTATAAAGCACAAGTGTATTCATTGATTGCGATTGGCGCATTAGCGGTGGTTGTTTGGGCGCATCACTTCTTTACTGTGGGCATGCCAGTACCAGCACTGCTTTACTTTATGTATAGCACTATGGCAATTTCATTACCGCTAGCTGTATTGTTCTTCTGCTGGATTGCAACCATTTGGAAAGGCTCAATGAGCTTTGAAACGCCCATGTTGTTCGCGGTAGGGTGGATTATTTTGTTTGGTATTGGCGGCTTAACTGGCCTAGTTTTAGCGGACGTCGCCGCTGATGCACAGTATCACCATACCTATTTTGTAGTAGCGCATTTCCACTACACATTATTTGCTGGTGGCATTATGGGTATTATGGCTGGCGTATATTACTGGCTACCAAAAATGACTGGTCACATGTATAACGAAACTTTAGGCAAAACACATTTCTGGTTAACGGCTATTTCCTTTAACTTAACTTTCATACCACAGTTCTTTGTAGGCCTTGCTGGTATGCCGCGTCGTATTCCAGACTACGCTTTACAGTTTGCAGAGTTTAATGCGATTTCAACAGTTGCTGCATTTGTGCTTGGTCTATCGCAGTTAGTGATGGTTTATAACATTTACTCTTCAGTACGTGGTGGTAAAAAAGCAACGAATGAAGTATGGGATGGCAACAACTCACTAGCAGGTTCAGGTGGTTTAGAGTGGACGCTACCATCACCTCCGCCGTACCACAGCTTTACAGAACAGCCAGTCATTAAATAAGAGCTTATTTAAGGTGGTGGTTGTGTTGAAGTTAACCACCACCCTAACTTGAACGAGTAAAAATGCAAAAAAATAACATGAACGAACATGAAGTTGAAAAGCAGCGTAAAAAACGCAGTTTAATTATTGGTTTAGTGCTTGCTGGGCTAGCGTTTGCTTGGTATTTGGCAACGATGTACATGGTATTAAGTAAGTGAAAAAATGAGCGAACCTGAGCAGCCAATAACAACGCAAGCACCAGAAGGCCAAGCTGCAACTTTACTAGAAAGACAAGCAGCCAATAAAAAACTTGGGCTTAAGATGTTGTGGTTAGTGGCAGGTGCTTTGCTGTTTTCTTTTGCACTGGTGCCGCTATACAACGTGCTGTGCACACTTACTGGCTTAAATGGTAAGACAGAAAATAAAGTTGCACTGAATTCATTAGTGATTGATGCTACAAGAAGCGTTAAAGTTGAGTTTACCTCAACTGTAATGCCAGGGTTAGGCTGGAACTTCTACCCTAAACAATCTAGTATCACGGTGAATCCTGGCAAAATTGAAACAGTGATTTTTATTGCAAAAAATACTACTACAGAAGCCGTATCAGGCAATGCAGTGCCCAGTGTTAGCCCAGGCCAAGCGTCTTTGTATTTGAAAAAGATTGAATGTTTTTGTTTTGTAAAACAAACACTCAAACCAGGTGAAACAAGAGAAATGCCGCTACGGTTCTACATTAGCCCAGAAATACCAGTAAAAATGAATGATATTGCATTGTCTTACGCTTTTTTTGCATCGCCAAAATAAGCGCTTAAACATCCGCTTAAATAGTTAAAGCAAGTCAATAAAACAGGGAGATTCTTCATGGCAACACACGCAAACGATCACTATTTTGTACCTAATCCTGTGCTGTATCCCGCCATATTATCGTCTGGTGTACTCACAATGGCGCTTGGCTTTATTTTAAACGTAAATGAAAAAATGGCAGCCCATGGCTTAGGTAAGTGGCTAATGATTGCTGGTTTGCTAGTCATTTGCTACATGACTTTTCGCTGGTTAAGTAGCGTGGTGGATGAGAGTTTGACAGGCAAATACAAAGCGTGGGAAGACAAATCGTTTCGCATAGGTATGATTACTTTCATTTGCTCTGAAATCGCATTTTTTGCCGCATTTTTTGGGGCGTTGTTTTTTATGCGCATCATTGCAGTGCCAGAGTTAGCTGAAATTGACCCTGATTACACCATGTATAAAGAATTTACCTCAGCTTGGCCGTCACTTGGCCCTGGCGGTATGTCAATGTCAGCTGATGGTTTAAAAGAGTATGTTCAGCCTGCTAATTTTCAGGCGATGAAACCGTGGGGTTTGCCAGCAATTAATACTGCGTTGTTGCTAGCATCAGGCGTAACAATTACATGGGCACATTGGGGTTTACTTAAAAATAATCGAAAACAGTTAATTGCAGGTTTATTTTTAACGGTGGCACTTGGTATCGCGTTTTTGATTTGCCAAGGCATTGAGTATCATCATGCATATACCGAAATGGGTTTAACATTAGGCGCGGGTGCCTACGGTGGTACGTTCTTTATGTTGACAGGTTTTCATGGTTTTCACGTAACACTCGGCACAATCATGCTAATCGTGATTTTATTGCGCAGTATGAAAGGTCATTTTACTGCTGAGCATCATTTTGGTTTTGAAGGAGTGGCCTGGTACTGGCATTTTGTTGATGTGGTTTGGCTTGGCTTATTTGTGTTTGTTTACATACTATAAAATCAAGGTACAAAAAAGGCGATGTTCAACATCGCCTTTTTAATTGAGCAGTCAAATTTAAAAACCTTAAGACTCAAAACTTAAAGACTAAAGATTGATAGTTCTAAAAGTCTGTATCCTTAAAGTCTAGCTGGAGAGATTCCAAGCTCGTAGATTATAAATTTAAAGAGGGTGGCCTACATAGCCACCTAAATAACCAAGCATGAGTAAAATAAATAGCACGATAGAAATAGTAATACGTATGGTTAGTGCTTTGGCGGTTCTAGTGCTGTTACCTTTATCTTTAACTAGGTAAAACAGTGCAGAAAAAAGACTGCCAAATATAATCAGTAAAGTGATAACAACTGCAATTTTAATGAGCATAACAGACCCCAAACCTTAAAAATTCATTATGCATTTTGTATAAATAATATGCAATTTGTAATTTAATCATGATTGAAGTGAGCAAGTGAATATTCGATTTAAGCCTAGTTTTTTGAGTATTGCCGTTACCATTGTGTGTATTCCTTTATTTATACATTTAGGTAATTGGCAATACAACAAAGCCATGCAAAAACAAGCGTTGCAAAATCAATTTGATATAGCTGCACTGCATTCAGAGCCCACTGAATTACCGCTCACGCTAAATGATTACGCACCATTAAAATATAAGCTGGTTAAAGTCTATGGACACTTTGAGCCCAAATTTAGCTTTTTACTAGACAATATGGTGTATGAAGACCGTGTTGGTTTTTATGTAATGACGCCTTTTCGTATTGAAAAGACCAAGCAGTTAGTTTTAGTTAATCGTGGCTGGCTGCAAGCTTTAAAAATCCATGCAGATTTACCTGTCATTGAAACGCCAGCTGACATTCAAACCATTATCGCTAAAGTAATGATTCCTAGTAACCAGTTTTTTTCTTTAGAAAACACTCAGCAGGCCATTGATAAAAATGAAAAAATTTGGCCAGTGGTGTGGCAAAACTTAGATATGAAAAAGCTTAGTCAATTATCATCAGTATCATGGTTGCCATTAGTATTACGTTTAGAGCCAAATAGCACAGGCAGTAATTACGTGCGTGACTGGCCAGCCCCTGTTGAAAATATTGTCAAAAATATTGGCTATGCTTATCAATGGTATGGGTTTGCTGCGGCTACGCTGGCCATTTTTTTGTTTACTAGCATTAAACGAAAAACATCAGATAATGCATAACTTACCAGACTTAATTGCGCAAAATCCACGTGACCAAGCTGTGCGAAACTCAGCACAAAATCTGGCGCATGAAACACAAGAAAAACAATTGCAGACAAAACAAGCACAGGAAAAACTACAAAAGCGTAAAGGGCGGATATTGCTGCTCGGGTTAATTGTGTTTTTTACTATTCCAGTCATACTGGTTTTTATGCTGATTCAGTTTGATTGGCGACCTAGTAAGATTGAGGTAAATGGACAGTTAATTACCCCGCCTAAGTTGATTGCACTTGGCGCAGATTGGCAAACCAGTGACGCTAAGCCAATCAGTGCGAGTTATTGGCAAGACCACTGGACAATGCTGTATGTAACAACCAACTGTGCAAAACCTTGTGCAGCAAGGCTTAAAGATATGCGTCAACTACATGTTTCTTTAGCAAAAGATAGCATGCGTGTGCAGCGGCTAATACTAACTTCCGAGCTTGATGTGAGTAACATTAAAAATAGCTATACTGAGATGACTATTGTGCATCAGCCGGCCGCTGAAATTGAAAAATTGATAGCTGGTTTAAGCACAAATCACCAAAATCAAGCGGGTTTTATGCTCATGGTAGACCCATTTGGTCATGCTATGATGCTCTACGACAATAAAGTAGAAGCAACTAATATTCGCAAAGATATCATGCGCTTACTAAAATTTGCTTGGGCTGCTTAAGTAATAATAATGGCATTATTATTCAAAAAACTTGCTTTAATCACGACAATACTCACGCTTTGCTTAGTCGTGTTGGGCGCTTACGTGCGCTTATCAGACGCAGGCTTAGGTTGCCCAGACTGGCCAGGTTGCTATGGCACGCTAACTGTGCCGCAAAGTGAATCAGCTATTGCACAAGCTCAGCACGCATATCCTAATAAACCACTAGATGCGCCACGCGCTTGGAAAGAGATGTTACATCGCTACTTAGCAGGTTTTGTCGGTCTGTTGATTTTAGCACTGGCTATTATTGGCTATAAAAAAGCTTCGCATATAAAAGTTTCTCCTTGGCTACCAAGTACGCTAGTGTTGGTGGTTGGTTTTCAAGCCTTTTTAGGCATGCTAACAGTCACTTTATTGCTTAAACCCGCTGTTGTGACTTCACATTTAATCGGCGGCATGACAACGTTTGCAATATTGGTTTGGATAACACATCGCCACTGGGTAAAACTGCCGCAGATTGGTTTGCAAAGTCTGAAGCCACTGCATTACTGGTTTATTCGTGGCGCACTGTTAATTTTATTTGCACAAATTATCTTAGGTGGCTGGACAAGCACGAATTACGCCGCCCTGGCTTGTACTGACTTTCCTACTTGTCATGGCTTATGGTTGCCTGCAATGAATCATGCCTCAGGCTTCCAGCTATTTCGTGAATTGGGTCAAGGCGCTAATGGCGAACCGCTTACCTTAGAAGCGCTAACCGCAATACAATGGACGCATCGTGTTGGTGCAATTGCCGTTACTGTCTACATGGCCTTATTAAGTATTTATTTGTTTAAATTCAAACCGTTAAAAATATATGCCATTAGTTTGATGACGATATTAGCAGTTCAAATTTTTATTGGCATTGGCAATCTAGTACTTTATTTACCATTACTTTTAGCGGTGGCGCATAATTTAGGTGCTGCATTATTGGTGATGATGATGGTGATGATTAACTCAGTGATTACGCCATTAACAACCACTAATATTGAATCTGCATGACATCAATGATTGATAAACAACTAATAGTAGTCACCTAAAAATAACAAAGCAGTAAATAAGGAGGTTAATCATGAATACGTTAACGATGACAGATTTACAAAAAATGCGAACTGACGCTAGAAGCTTTTTTGCGCTTTGTAAACCACGCGTTTCGGCACTTATAGTATTCACCGCGATTATCGGCATGTTACTTGTGCCAAGCTACTATATAAGTGTGGAGTTGATGCTCATTGCATCGATTGGTATAGGACTTTCCTGTGGAGCCGCCGCCGCATTTAATTGTTTAATCGAGCAAAAGATCGATGCAAAAATGGCGCGCACTAGAGGCAGACCCTTACCCACGGGAATGTTAAACTCACAACAAACCTTTATATTTGCAACGATTACAGCAACAATTGGCTTAGGACTGCTCTATCTTTTCGTGAATCCACTCACAATGTGGCTTACATTTGGCACATTTATAGGCTACGCAGTTATTTATACGATATTTTTAAAGCCGGCAACACCGCTTAATATCGTGATTGGTGGTGCATCTGGCGCTATGCCGCCGATACTGGGCTGGGCTGCCATGACCAACAGCGTTTCTCCAGAGTCACTCATTTTGTTTCTAATTATTTTTGCATGGACTCCCCCCCACTTTTGGGCATTAGCCCTGTATCGCCGCGAAGAGTATGCCAAGTCTGGCCTGCCTATGTTGCCCGTAACGCACGGTGAAGCATTTACGCTATTACATATTTTGCTCTACACCATTATTTTGTTTGTAGTAGCAATGATGCCAGTAGGCCATGGAATGAGTGGCTGGATTTACCTAATTTGCACGCTAATACTGAATGTCGGCTTTATGGCCTATGCTATTGCACTCTACCGTAACTATTCTGATGACTTAGCTAAACGTACTTTCAAATATTCTATTTGGTATTTAATGCTGTTATTTGCAGCTTTGCTACTAGATCACTACTGGAGAATTCCGTTAACTGTCTAATTTTAAATAACTATATGTCTTAGTATCATCACAGTATCGTCATCATTTAGTCATATTATCGTGCAAAACTATTATGTATATACGGCATTCCTAAAGCCGATATTGGACGATATGATGACCAAGCAATTACGTTTATATCTTAATGAAATAGATACACGCCTGTGTATTAGAGTTAACAAGACTAGTCACTTTAGATTCGTGAGGTTCTTTTTTAGGCTAATCAGCCGCTTGGGTGATGGGGTGTTCTGGTATACCGCGATGATAGCTATAGTCGTTGCTAACGGTAACGATGGCGTGCCAGCAACGCTACACATGATTGGTGGCGGTTTATTAGGCCTAGTGATATATCGTTGGTTGAAAAATAAAACCCTACGCCCACGGCCGTACCAAATTCATCAAGATATTTGGCTAACTGGCCATGCACTTGATCAGTTCAGCTTTCCATCAGGTCATACACTGCAAGCGGTTTTAATGAGTACATTGGCTATTTCTTTTTATCCAATATTGGCCTTACCTTTAATCATATTCACAAGCTTAGTGGCGATTTCGCGCATTGTACTAGGTTTGCATTATCCAAGTGATGTGATTGCAGGCGGGTTACTCGGCTTTAGTATTGCGCAATGTGTATTGCTAGTTTAATTCTGTATTGCAAAGTGCAAGCGCTCTAAATCTCACTGACGAAACAAAAATTAGTCACTCAAAATGCGCAATTGGTTTACGCGTTAAACTCTTTAAATGCGCCAAACAGTTGTTTTGCCAAATGCGCATTTCAGTTGCAGATTGCGCTTTTAATTCAGCTTCGTATATTGGTGCATCGCCTTCGAGTAATAATTTAATCTGTGGCATGGCGTGTTGAGTAAGTGCAATATAATAAATAAAGTGCTGATTGAGTTTGCTATCAAACAGTCTGGCGCTTGCGAAAATGAGCTGTGGTATGCGAAAAAATCGCAAAACAGTATCCCAAAAACCTAAACGTTTGAGCATTTTTCCTGCATGCGTTCTATCGCAGTCAAAATGTTGGCTCACAAAGTCTGCTAGCGAATGATAGTGCGCTTGTATTAACTCACCAGGCGATAGTGGCGTAATTGGGCTTAAATAAGCATCCATTGCCCACTCAGCGGCAATATGTGTGGCAATACTGTCATGCTGCCAAAGCGCTTCGTGCGCGGGCACAAAGTGTTGATGGGCTATAACATCAATGTATAAATGGCTCATGTAACCAATTGCAATTGCTAAATCTTCCTCACTGGTCGTGCCATCTTCAGCACCTTGTTTAGCGCTATTGAGCAGCTTTAAACCCTGCTGCCACTGGTGCGTAGTGCCAAATGATTTAGAAACAACTGCTAAGTCAGGCAAGCAAGCGCCAGCCATCACTAACTCTGGGAAACGTTTAATAGCAAGTTGCAAGCGTGAATCTAACAATGGCATAGCCCACAACAGGGAGTGAGCAAAGTAAATATGTGTGCCCAAACCCCAAGCGTTTGCTTGGTTTGAGTAAAAAAATATAGGCGCTAGCCACCATATAACAGTGAGCTTTTTCTGTGAAAAAATCTGTATTAAGCGCCCTAACATATTGACAATATGCCGCTATCGCGTGAACTCTGAATGACAGCGGTATGATACTTTTATGACAATGATGCGAGGTTTATGACAAGTCATCTTACTGTCATAATTGTTGGTTATTTTGTGTATAACTTAATTATAGATAAAACTACAAATTGAAAATTCTATTGATATCAGATGTTTATTTTCCACGTGTGAATGGTGTTTCCACTTCTATTCGCACCTTTGTTCATGAGTTACAAGCCTTAGGCCATACCGTTAAACTCATTGCGCCAGAATATGGTATCGCTACGGATGATGAAGCTTGGATTATGAGAATTCCAGCCCGCAGTATTTATTTTGATCCAGAAGATAAGCTTATGCGCTTTAGCAGTGCGATGGCGCAACTGGATTATTTAAAGCAAGAGAACTACGATTTAATTCACATACACACGCCGTTTGTTGCGCATTATTTAGGGCTAAAATTAGCCAAAATACTGAGTATTCCTACCATTGAAACCTACCATACTTTTTTTGAAGATTATTTACATCATTATTTGCCAGTGATACCAAAGTCTATTGCTAAATGGCTTGCGCAGAAAATCTCAAAACGCCAGTGTAATCAGGTCAATGCGATTGTTGCACCTTCACAACCCATGCTTGATGTTTTACGTGATTACGGCGTTAAAGCTGAGGCTAGAGTGATTGCAACTGGGCTCAATGCACAGCAGTTTGTGTTGGCTAAGGGTTTGAGTTTTAGAGAGCAACATCATATTCCAGCGCATCAGCCCGTGGCGCTTTACGTGGGGCGGGTGGCGCACGAAAAAAACATTCCTTTTTTGCTCAACATGCTAGTTGAGTTACGTAAAAAAGTACCTGATATTTTGCTCATTATTGCAGGTGAGGGCCCTGCTGAACCTAGTCTGCACGAACAAGCTAAGCGAAACAGATTGCAAAACCATATTAAATTTATTGGTTATATGGATAGAAATACGACGTTACTGAATTGCTACCAAGCGGCAGACACATTTGTGTTTGCTTCAAAATCAGAAACGCAAGGACTTGTATTGTTAGAAGCTATGGCGCAGGGCACTCCTGTAGTCGCAATTGCTGAATTAGGCACAAAATCAATATTGGTAGAAGGCAAAGGCGCGTTAATAGCGGTTGAAAACGCTGAGTTATTCGCCGAAAAAGTAGCCAATTTAATGACCAATCAAACCTACAGAAAACAACTTGGGCTTACAGGGCGAGATTATGTAATAGCAGAGTGGTCTGCCAATAAAAAAGCACAAGATTTGGCTATGTTTTATCAAAAAATCTGTGAGTAGTGATGATATTGAAAGTACTGGTTTTAATAGCTTATGAACAAAAAGTTATGAGCGCTTAAAATGCGAGTAGTGCGCTTTTGTTGCGCTGAGTGAATGACAGCTATGAATCGTAACACTCAAAAAAAACATATTGGTACGCTCGGCGGGAGTCGAACCCACGACCTTCGGCTTCGGAAACCGACACTCTATCCAGCTGAGCTACGAGCGTATACACAAATTTTTTGCAATTATAGCAAATTGCATCACTGCCGTGCTTTTGTAACACCATAGTTACAAGTATAATAATCATCTCAGATATGATCATTAATATGGGTGTGGAATTATGAGTGAGTATAACGATTCGTCAAAAACGACAGGTTTTCAAGTTCTTTTCGCCATTTTAGGCGCGCTAATTGCACCTGTTCTAGTCATCGTACTAATCTTGAAGCTTTTTATGGGCTTCCAATCGACTGCGCCAGAAGACGAAAAAGCAACAGTTGCTGAAGTGACCAAGCAGGTTGAGCCGATTGCCCAAGTTGAAGTGGCAGTAATATCAAACGTTGCGCATGTAGATAAAGGCGGTGAAGAAGTTTATAACGCGGTATGTACTATGTGCCACGCTGCAGGCTTGCTAAATGCACCAAAGTTTGGTGATAAAGGTCAATGGGCACCGCGCATTGCACAAGGTTATGAAACATTGGTTTCACACGCTATTAACGGTATTCGTTCCATGCCTGCGCGTGGTGGTAATGCAGATTTAACAGATGGTGAAGTGGCTAATGCGGTTGCCTACATGGCGAACGCAAGTGGCGCCAGCTTCACAGCCCCAGTTGCAGGTGCGCCTACTGTTGTGGCAGCCGCTGCGCCAACTGACGTTACGGCTAGTGTAGCTGTAGCGGCTGCGCCATCAGCAGCTACAGCTGCATCTACTCCGGCACCATCAGCAATTGTAGCGGTATCAGCAAAAGCCAAAGGTGGTGAAGAAGTTTATAAAGCTGTGTGTAGTATGTGTCATGCGGCTGGTCTATTAAATGCACCTAAATTCGGTGATAAAGCTGCTTGGGCACCACGTATTGCACAAGGTCAAAACACGCTTGTGCAACATGCAATTAACGGTATTCGTTCTATGCCGGCACGTGGCGGCAATGCTGATTTGACTGACGTAGAAGTTGGTAATGCAGTTGCTTATATGGTGGCTAAAGCTAGTGGTGGTAAAGTTGCAGATAAGGTAACCGATAAATCTTCAGAAACAGCTAACGCAAAATCAGCTGATGCGCAAAAAACAGATGTTCAGAAAGAAGTAGCATCTGTTGCATCTACGCCTGAAGCTGCAAATGCAGCTCCTACCACTCCTGTAGTGGTTGCAGCTGCTCCAGTTGTCGAAGAAGAGGAAGAGAAACCGGAGCCAACTAATTACTCAGGTCCAAAAGTCTATGGTATGGTTTGCTCAGCCTGCCACGGTTCTGGCTTAGCTGGTGCTCCAAAATTAGGTGACGTAGCTGCATGGGCACCACGTATTGCACAAGGCTACGAAACGCTAGTTTCTCACGCCGTTAATGGAATTCGTGCAATGCCAGCTAAAGGTGGTAACCCAAATCTTAGCGATGTTGAGGTAGCGCGTGCAGTAGCGCACATGGCTAATAAATCAGGTGCTAACTTCACCCCACCTAACTAGAGATTTCTGAATTAAAATTCAAAAAATTACAAATGATGAGTTGTAAATTATAAGTTGTGACTTTGAAAATTGAAAACTAACTAGTAGTTACTGAGCAAGTCAATTTATTGAGTAAGTTAAAAAGCCCTTAATTGATTTAAGGGCTTTTTTATGCTGCTAGTTTGCGGTTGTTTTTATCGAGTTGTGTCACTATTTTTTATCTGTGATTCTTTTTAGGTTGTTTGATTGTTGTTTATTAACACCTGCTTTTTAAGCTTTATTTCTTAATCTTTATTTTTAAACCCATGGTGGTCTAGGCAATGTCAACTTATGTCATTGGTGATATTCAAGGCTGTTACCATGCCTTTCAAGCGCTGCTCAATCATGTTAATTTTGACCCTAAGACCGATAGACTTTGGCTGGTGGGCGACTTGGTTAATAGAGGTAGTGGCTCACTAGACGTGCTACGCTATCTAAAAGCACTAAGTCGCACAAGGCCTGCGGCCCTTGTTTGTGTATTGGGTAACCATGATTTACACGCACTTGCTGTTGCTAAGCATGTGACAACCCAAAAAAATGGTGACACCTTAGATGCATTACTGAATGCGGAAGACTCTTGCGAGTTGCTAGATTGGCTACGTCAGCAAAAACTACTTTATGTTGAGCAGGGTAATGTATTAGTGCATGCAGGCTTATTGCCAAGCTGGACAATCGAACAAGCACAATTACTTGCCACTGAAGTTGAGCGTTGTTTGCAATCGGCTGATTACATCACATTTTTGAGTAATATGTATGGCAACACGCCCAATACATGGTCTGATGATTTACAAGGTTTTCCAAGGCTACGTGTGATAGTAAATGCCATGACACGTTTACGACTCTTTAACGAAACCACGGGTATGGATTTTAAATTTAAAGGTGAGCTACCAAATGCACCAGCTAACTTAATAGCTTGGTTTGATATGCCAGATCGTTTATCTGCAAGCCATCACGTACTATTTGGGCATTGGTCTGCATTGGGTTTATTGCAGCGCGATAATATTACAGCGTTAGATACAGGCTGTGTGTGGGGTGGCCAATTAACTGCGATGCGGCTTGAAGATAAAGCTTTATTTCAAGTACCCGCAGATATTAGAGATCAAGCATAACAGCCGTTAGCAGTGACTATTGCAGGACAAAGTTTGCTAGCCACTTAGCTTACTTTTTATTTGTCTTAAGCTTAATGGCAACTTGTTTTTTTTAAGTATACTGACTACTTATTTTCAACTCTTTTGGTGCAAAATTCTGACGTTAAATTATTTTTTCTGCAATGTTTAACTGTTTTTTTATTTGAGATTTAGCGAGTTCTGCTAAGTCAGTTCGCGAAATATCACTACTAAAACTCAGTGGTTCTAGGTAACTTAAAATCATAGTGGGTTGATGAATTTTCAGCATTTTTAACATTGAGCCCGCTAAACTAATATCACCGTAGTAACCCATATTGATGTCTATTTTACCCTCAGCATTTAAGTATTGAATTGCCACAGGCCATACAGTGGTTTGAGTATTGATAGCCGCTTGAATCAAACTTGCCTTGAATGGTAATAAATGCGTGCCATCTGTTGTGGTACCTTCGGGGAAAAATGCCAGTAAATCACCATTTTCTAGTGCTTTAGCGGTAATTTCAACCATGCGAGTAGCCTCAGATCGCTTGCTGCGATCAATAAACAGTGTGTTACCTTTTTCAACAAACCAACCTAAAATGGGCCAGCCTCGAATATCTAGCTTAGCGATAAATCGAATTGTACGTACGCTATTGAGTGCAAAAATATCAAACCATGAAATATGATTCGCGATAAATAAAATACCACGTGACTGCCAAGTAGGGCGGTCTCCCTGCACAATTAAACGAATATTGAATATGCCTACTAAACCGCGAGACCAATAGCTAATTATCTTATCTCGTTTTTCTGGTTTGAAAAAACTTAGGATAGTTGCGGCAATCAATAAGCCATACAAAAGATGTATTACTAAGCGAATGCCACGATAAATACTAACAATTAATGATGATTGATATTGAGCCACAGTGCGATTTTTTTACAGCCAGTTATTTGATTAAATGTGCCAAGTAGCGTTTATTCATGCGTGACATATCCATCATAATCAGTATGTCAGCTGTATTGAAGTCACTATCTACAGTAGGTGCGCCACCAATATAACAGCCGATTCTTAAATAACCTTTAATTAACGCTGGGCAGCTTACGGTTAAATCACTTTTTAAAGCTGCTAAATTGAGGGGATTTTTAGGTAATACTTGAAAAGCTACAGGTGCTAAATATTTATCTTTTAATTGCGCATAAATACTTGCTGCTTCGTGCCCACCGTCATGCATGGGTAAACTGCCGCAACCAATCATATACTGGTAGCCATGGTCATGCATATATTGTATTAGCGCTGCCCAGAGCATCATAATCGTACCACCGTGACGGTAGTTTTTATGCACACAAGAACGACCAATTTCAATAGTTTTGCTGAATATTGAGGTCAGAGGCGTTAAATCAAATTCGTTTGCAGAATAATGTCCACCTGCCTCTTCGAGCCTATCTGGCGGCAAAATACGGTAAGTGCCAACAATCATGTTTGATTGAGTGTCGCGAATGATTAAATGATCACAAAATGCATCATAGCGGTCTACGTCACGACCATCTTGAACGTTAAGGGACGCGCCCATTTCTTCAGAGAATATTTGGTAGCGAAGCCGCTGTGATTCAGCAATTAAGACTGGGTCGCGGGTGATACTAACAGTGAGCGAGTGTTCTATTTTTTTTGGCTCAACAGGATTTGACATGCTGTATTCTAACCTCTGCCATTTAATTAAGACAGAGTTTAGAAGAGATTATTACAAGTTAGTGACGAACAATTTGCAATGTTTTACTAATGACTAACACGTGTCACATCGCCACTCTCAATTAAACGTACCTTTTCACCAGGGGTAAATTGGTCGTCTGCTTCTTGCACAATGGCTAACAAACTACCGTCAGGCATTTTTACAGTAATTTCTAGTCCGTCTTTTTTAGTGATTGCTTCTTCACCAAACGCGCCAATAGCAGCACCAATCGCGGCGCCAATGACACCTACAACAACACTTTCGCGTCTGCCGCCAACGCTACTGCCAGCCACGCCGCCCACCACACCACCTAATACCGGACCGACAGCAGATTTGGTACCTTCAATTTGTACAGTGCGTACACTTTCTACAATCCCCGTTTTGACAGTTTGCACTTTACGCGCTTCGTCACGTGTGTAGACGCTACCAGAGTTTGAGCTGACACAAGCATTTAAAATTAGGGCGCTCACCGCTAAAAGTATATATTTACGCATGATTTAATTCCTTTCAATAACTCACTTTAACGACGATTAGTATTTGTATTACTAAAGTGTTGATACAACTAGTGCGCACAACATGCTTGAATCATTTTTAAGTAAACATCAAATTCACTTAAGTCAACAAAGTTTGTAGTGTTTTTTACCATGAACATTAAGCACCAAAACTTTCATCGGCAGTAAGCTCATTGATACGTTCATTATTTTTAGCTGATTCAATTGCCATGGTTTCTTTTACTAACGCCTGACTATAAACATCTTCAATTTGCGCACGTGTTGGCTTGTGATTTTGTCCGCCACGGTGTGCTATTTTTATTGCACCCATGGTGCTAGCTAATCGACCGCAGGTGAGCCAATCCCAACCTTGGCTCATGCCATATAACAGACCTGCACGGTATGCATCGCCACAACCTGTAGGGTCTATTACATCATGGGCTATAACGCACGGAATATTATAAAGTTGACCATCTGCATAAATAACTGAGCCTTGCTCACCCATGGTAACAATCAATGCTTTGAGTTGTTTTGACAGCGCTTCTATCGACCGACCTGTTTTTTCTTCAACAAGTTTAGCTTCATAGTCGTTTACCGCCATATAGTCAGCTAAATTGATAAAGTCCATCAATTCATCACCATTAAACATAGGCAGGCCTTGGCCTGGATCAAATAAAAATGGTATACCCGCAACATGACATTCACGCGCATGCTGAAACATACCATCGCGACCATCCGGAGCGATAATGGCTAATGTGATGTCTTTGGCGTCGTTTACGCTATTTAGATGCGAGAAATTCATAGCACCAGGGTGAAAAGCGGTAATTTGGTTATTGTCCAGATCTGTAGTAATAAATGCTTGGGCGGTAAAACTACCAGCAATATGTTTGATATGGTTGTTACTGATTCCATCTGCCTTGAGTTTGTCGGCATAGCTAGCGAAATCATCACCCACTGTTGCCATAATCAATGGCTTACCATCTAGTAATTGTAAATTATAGGCAATATTGCCTGCTGTACCACCAAATTCACGGCGCATTTCTGGTACTAAAAAGCCAACATTTAGACGATGAATACTGTCAGGTAGAATATGGTTTTTGAAGCGGTCTTCAAAAACCATAATATTGTCGAAAGCAAGGGAACCGCAGATAAGAGTGCTCATACGTGTGTATCTTAAAATTTAAACTAACATTATGGCGCGTGGTTTGGGTTACAGCAATAGCGATGTTAGCTAGAAATGACCGCTTAACTTAGCTGTGTTTGGCTGCATTATCAATTAAGATTTTAGCTGCAATTTTTGCATAAGTAATTGCTCCAGAGCCACGCTGCATATTTTCAGCTTGCATTGCGCCTTCAATCAATAATGCTAGCTGCAGCGCTAAAACCTCTGCGTCTTTAATGCCAGCGTCATTAGCAATATTCGCGATAAATAGTTTAAATTGTTTTGATTGCTCAGAAGATAATTGATGAATTGCATTACTTTCTTGTGGAAACTCAGTAGATGCTTTAATAAAAGATACACCTTTAAAGTCTGGCGCTTTAATCCAATCATCAATTAAATCTAGCAAATTATTGAGCTTGTCTTCAGGCTTTTTATTTTTAGCTAATCCTAGCTCTAACCAAGCGTACAGGTCGTGCTGGCTCTTTTTTAACACTTCAATGATGAGTAATTCTTTTGAGTGAAAATATTTATAAAGTGTCATTTTAGTAGTGCCAGCTTCAGCTACTATGGTGTCAACACCTGTTGAGTTAATGCCTCGCGAGAAAAATAACTCGGTAGCTGTGCTTAAAATACGTTCGCGTAATAATGACATGGGGTAAGCTTTCTTTAGCGTTTAGCCAACTGAGTTTTGCATGAGCTTTGGTGTGTAATTACAGCGCACTTTTTCTAATAATTTGGTCATTAATAACAGGTCTTCAATATTTGTTGGTATCTGGCCATGCACAACGCTCTTCAAATAAACATCGCGTTGTTGTTGCGGTAACATCAATACTTCTGGATAAATACAACTACCGTTACGCATTTGCTCTATTTTGGCGAACATTTCAGCAGTCTGGCTTGGGCTTGCATCGTGGTTAATGACAGTAGCTATGGTCGGTGATGAGCTACCAAGCATGATGTTACTTGCTTGACTAGGCTTACTCATCGTTAAATTAGCTAGTTTGTCTGTGTAGTTGTGACTGGGTTGTAATAATAAAAAAGCAGCTAAGCTGGCACTGATTACAGCAACAGACGCTAAACCAGCGATTGCATAGCGATAAAGCGGTTGCCGAGAGTTACTTGGCTGAGACTGCGCTTGTATCAATGCCTCTGCAGTTTGCCTGGCAATAGGCAAGCTGTGTTTTTGGTGCGCGTAATCACGCACACCACACATCAACATGAAATAAAGTTGATTAGCAAGCGCCTCGGGCAGTGCTGCACCACAGGCTTTAGCCTCAGCAGTCAAAAAGTTTAGTAATGTTGCAGGTGGGTGTGCATAAACATCTAAGGCTGATAATTGATTGCCGATTTGAGGCGCTTCTAACCAATCAGCCACAACATCAAACATGCCGATGAGTTTAGCTTGAGGTGTATTGCCCGATTTTTGAACTAGCCTTAAAAACCAGTCTGTTTCTAGTAAATGCATGCACAATGCTCAACAATTAAGTGTTAATTCAAAAAGGTTTAACAACGACTAAAATAACAATCGCAACCAGTAAAATGACAGGAATCTCATTAAACCAACGATACCAAACATGGCTTCGTTTATTTAAGTTTTGATTAAAAGTAGCCATAATATTGCCACAAAATGCATGATAAATCACTAAAAATACGACTAAAAGTAGTTTTGCATGAAGCCAGCCGCCTTTCATACCGGATGCCATTAGTAGCCAAACACCAGAAAATATGGCTAAAACCGCTAACGGCAACATAAAGCGATACAGCTTTTGCTCCATTAAGCTTAAGCGCTCGATGGTTGCGACATCTGTGACCATTGCGTGATTAACAAATAGTCGTGGTAGGTAAAATAGCCCAGCGAACCAGCTAGTGACAAAAATAATATGAAAAGCTTTGATCCACAACATTACGCGCTCAATTCTTTATTTAAAAGTATTTTTAGATCTTTAAAGTCGATAACACCAATGATTTTTCGAATGATATGCCCGTTTTTATCAATGACAAAAGTAGTTGGTGTCAGGTTGACTTTACCAAATGCGTCACTCATTGCATTGTCTGAATCGTGCATAACAGGAAAAGGTAGCGCGTTAACTTTTACATAGTTAAGTAGCTGTTGGGGAGGGTCGTAAGCCATAGAAACTGCCACTAACGCTAAGCCTTTGGGTTGATATTCGTTATAAGTATTGATTAAATCAGGCATTTCTTTAATGCAGCCTGGGCAGTCTGTTGCCCAAAAATTAACAATTAATACTTTACCTTTTTGCGCATTTAAGTCGATCTTCTCATTTTTAATCGTGGTGATTGTTAGATTTGGAACGGAGTTTTTTTGCATGAGCGCAAGACCTAGTGCTACAAGTAGCGTTAACACTAGCAATGGGGCGATGTATTTTTTTAACATGATAATAATTTTTAATTCTCTAAACTAAACGTCATTAAAGTGCTCTATAACTAGCTGATAATAACGCATTAACTAGAAATAGGTTGTCGTTTTTGCGCGGCCACCTGCATGATATAATTCAATTTTAAGTAAAAGGCAGCTTTAACTCTTAATGAACGCACCACTACCTAGTCATATTTTAAGTGCTAAACCAACAGATACGCCACGTTTGCGCGAGATTCCTTATAACTACACGTCATTTTCAGACCGTGAAATTGTCATTCGGTTTCTTGGTATTGAGTGTTGGGATATATTAAATGCCTTGCGCGCTGAGCGTAAAACAGGCCGTAGTGCGCGCATGTTGTTTGAAGTGCTGGGCGATATTTGGGTGGTTAATCGTAACCCTTATTTGCAGGACGATTTGCTAGAGAATCCAAAACGTCGCAAAGCCTTAATTGACGCGCTAAACCATCGTATTGCCTCAATTGAAGAGCGCAGTGCAGGTAATACTAATGTGATGAAGCTCGTGAGTGCGGCAAAAATAGCGATTGCTAAGTTTGCACAAGAGTTTGAGTTTACCTATGATTTACGCAAAAAAGCATTAGCTAAATATAGCAAAATTACTCGCAAAGATAATGTGCAGTTTGATGGCCTTGCCCGCGTTTCTCACGTAACAGACGCAACCGATTGGCGCGTTGAATATCCATTTGTGATTTTGAACCCTGATACTGAAATTGAAATCGCTGCCTTGGTTAAAACCAGTATCGAGCTGGGCTTAACAGTGATTCCACGCGGCGGCGGAACTGGCTACACAGGTGGTGCGATTCCACTCACACCAATGTCTGTGGTGATTAATACTGAAAAACTAGACCGTCACACAGGCGTGCAAATGCGCACACTCCCTGGTGTGAGCCGCCAAGTAGCAACCATTGAGTGTGGTGCAGGTGTAGTCACCCGCCGTGCGATGGAGGCAGCCAGTGATGCGGGGTTAGAGTTTGCATGTGATCCAACCTCTGCAGATGCCAGTTGTATTGGTGGTAACGTAGCGATGAATGCAGGCGGTAAAAAAGCCGTGTTGTGGGGTACTGCGCTGGATAACCTAGCCTCATGGCGCATGGTGACGCCTGACGCGACTTGGATAGAAGTTGAGCGGCTAGACCATAATTTAGGCAAAATTCACGATATTGCGATGGCACGTTTCAAAATTACTCGGTTTGATATCGACCTTAAAACACAGCTTGGTGAGCCTGAAATTTTAGAAATTGCTGGCCCAAGTTTCCGTAAAGTTGGTTTAGGTAAAGACGTAACAGATAAATTTTTAAGTGGCCTACCAGGCATACAAAAAGAAGGTTGCGATGGCTTAATTACTAGTGCTACTTTTATTTTGCATCGCATGCCTAAGCATGTGCGCACGATTGCGCTGGAGTTTTTTGGTAATGTTTCAAATGCTGTACCTGCGATTGTAGAAATTAAAGATTATCTAGATGCTACTGCCAAAAAAGACATTGCCGTGATTATGGCTGGCCTTGAGCACATGGACGAGCGCTACATTAAAGCGGTCGGTTACGCAACCAAAGCTGCGCGCCAACAACGCCCAAAAATGGTGTTGATTGCCGATATTGCTAGTGACGATGAAAACGCCGTAGGCGAAGTAGCCTCAGCCGTTGTGCGTATGTGTAACGCACGCGATGGCGAAGGCTTTGTTGCCGTTTCAGCTGAAGCACGCAAAAAATTCTGGTTAGATCGCGCGCGTACCGCTGCAATTGCCAAGCATACCAATGCTTTTAAAATCAACGAGGATGTGGTTATACCACTTCCGCGCTTGGGCGATTATTCTGATGGCATTGAGCGTATCAATATTGAGCTTTCAATTCAAAACAAGCTCAAATTGGTCGATGCACTAGAAGCCTTTATGCAAGGTGATTTACCGTTTGAGCGTGAAGAAGATGGCGGCTACGATGTTGCGATGGTGAAAACCAAGCAAGTCATGGCGCTGCAATTACTGCGTGATTTACGTGCGCAGTGGAGAATGTTGCTCAATAATTTGGATGAACCGGTCACAATTTTGGGCAAGCTTGGCGAGCCGCATAGCAAATATGAAAACGTATTTCGCGCGATTCAAAGTTATGATTTACGCATCTCTTGGAAGCGTGAACTCAAACGCCCAATGGCAGAGATTTTTGCAGGCCGTGAATACCAAAAAATCTTAAACCGTTGTGATGAAATTCATAAAACCGTACTCAAAAGCCGCGTATTTATTGCGCTGCACATGCACGCAGGTGACGGCAATGTGCACACCAATATCCCTGTAAATTCAGATGATTATGGCATGATGAAACAAGCGCACGATGCGGTCGATCGTGTCATGGCGCTGGCCAAAAATCTGAACGGCGTAATTTCTGGTGAGCACGGTATTGGCCTTACCAAAATGGAATATTTGGATATTGAAACCATTGAAACTTTCACCAAATATAAAAATAAAGTTGACCCTAACGGCCACTTCAATAAAGGTAAACTGCTGGCAGGTTCTGGCCTTGAAAATGCCTACACGCCTAGCTTTGGCTTGTTAGAGCAAGAATCTATCATCATGGAGCAATCAGCCATTGGCGAGATTGCTGATGATATTAGTGATTGTTTGCGTTGCGGTAAGTGTAAGCCCGTGTGCACAACCCACGTGCCACGCGCGAATTTGCTATATAGCCCACGCAATAAAATTTTAGGCACTTCACTCTTAATTGAAGCGTTTTTATACGAAGAGCAAACGCGCCGCGGCATTTCACTCAAGCATTTTGATGAGTTTAACGACGTGGCCGACCATTGCACCGTGTGCCATAAATGCCTAAACCCATGCCCAGTAGATATTGATTTTGGTGATGTTTCAGTCAAAATGCGCAATTTTTTACGTGAGCAGGGTAAGAAAAACTTTAACCCAGGCACGGCCGCTGGCATGTTATTTTTAAATGTTAAAGATCCAGCCACTATTAAATTGCTACGCACCACCATGATAGGATGGGGCTACAAAGCGCAAAATTTAGCGCACACATTAGCGAAAAAGTTTGGTCTGCTGAAAGATAAAATTCGCCCACCAGCCACCGTTGGCAAGCCTGCAATCAAAGCGCAGGTCATACATTTTATCAATCGCCCCATGCCTAAAAAAATGGTTTCTAAAACCTCACGGGCACTACTAGGCATTGAAGACGACCACATGATTCCACTTATTCGTAACCCGAAAAAAGTGACAGAAGACAGTGAAGCCGTATTCTACTTCCCAGGTTGCGGCTCAGAGCGCTTGTTTTCAAACGTCGGTTTGGCCACCCAAGCCATGCTGTACGAAGTAGGCGCAATCACCGTGTTGCCACCTGGTTACTTGTGTTGCGGCTACCCACAAACAGCCGCTGGCAACCATGATAAAGGCCAAGAAATTACGGCAGATAACCGCGTGTTATTCCACCGTGTGGCTAACACCTTGAATTACTTGGATATTAAAACTGTTATCGTGTCTTGCGGCACGTGTATGGATCAACTGCAAAAATATGAATTTGAGAAAATATTCCCAGGTTGTAGGTTGTTAGATATTCACGAATATCTTATGGAAAAAGACCAAAAATTGAGCAATGTGACAGGTACGCGCTATATGTATCACGACCCATGCCACAGCCCGATGAAAACCTACAAACCATTAGAAGTCACCAATAAACTCATGGGCGTAGAAGTCGCGCTAAACGACCGCTGTTGCGGTGAAAGCGGCACATTCGCCGCCGCTAGGCCTGATATTGCTACGCAAGTTAAATTCCGTAAGCAAGAAGAGCTAGAAAAAGGCATGCAGAAAATGGGCTTAACCGTTGGCGCACCAGAAGAAAATGTGAAAATTCTCACTAGCTGCCCAAGCTGCCTACAAGGATTAGCGCGCTATGGCGACGACACGGGTATTGAAGCAGATTATATTGTGGTTGAGATGGCAAAGCATATTTTAGGTGATAACTGGATGCAGGAATATGTTGAGCGGGTAAATAATGGTGGGATTGAGAAAGTGTTGTTGTAGTAAATCTTTTAAGTTATTAACCTGCCATTTCATCAATAAAAAAGCCCCTAACAAAGGGGCTTTTTTATTAACTTGATGATTTATGTCACTTTGTTATCTAGGCCGTTACAGAAGGGAATGATGGAGTCGGGTGAGATTTTCTTTTAGAGTCGTCAATTTAAATGGCCTTATGTGCGCTAGTTAACGGATATTTTGCATTTTATGTTGCATTATCAGTTAACAGTAAATCAACGCAAAACTAGCGAAATGTAAGTTTTGCAAAAAAATAGTCATCTATAACTATCATTCATTCGTTTGTTAGTTTTAGCAGTTCAAACAGTTGTTCATTATAAGAAAGTTAATATCATGCGTAATAAAATTATTGTTAGTTGTACCCTAGTTGCATTCACTTTAGGTGGTTGCGCAAGTATGTCAGAAACACAAAAAGGCACTGCTAAAGGCGCGGCAATTGGTGCTGGTGCAGGTGCTGTAGTGGGTGCGATAGCGGGTAAAGGTAAGGGCGCGGCGATTGGGGC
>JANNBX010000099.1:0-5053 GCA_031385945.1 Methylophilaceae bacterium
CGGCTATACTAGTTGAAGCACCTGTAACAAAATCAGCTGCGTCTTGCGTGGTGATATGTTCAAACACTACTTTTAGCGCAGGGTAGCGTTTCAATAACGGCGTCATGTGGCGGTCAATAAATACTTTTTCGCGGTCGAATACGTCTACATCGGCATCGGTTACTTCAGCGTGAGCGAGCAGCGGTAAACCGCATGCTTGCATAGCTTCTAACGCTGCTGCACATTTTAATAAATCAGTAACGCCTGAGTCGCTATTTGTTGTGGCTCCTGCTGGGTAAAGCTTAACGCCATGCACAATGCCACTTGCTTTAGCGGCTTTAATTTCGGCTACGGTCGTATTATCTGTCAGGTATAGCGTCATCAGTGGCTCAAAATGTGAGCCTGCTGGCCTAGCGTCTAAAATGCGTTTGCGGTAGGCCATTGCTAGCTCAGTCGTCGTGACTGGTGGGCGCAAGTTGGGCATCACAATCGCGCGGGCAAATTGTCGCGCAGTGTCTGGCAGCACGGCTTTGAGGGCTGCACCATCACGCAAATGTAGGTGCCAGTCATCAGGGCGGGCCAAAGTAATAGTTGGGGTGATTTGTTTAGTCATATTCAGGCTCGCTGTTTTTAAAACTCAAGGCTTTAGGCTTAAAGCTAATTCGTAAAGGTCATTTTTTTTAAGATTGGTAATTTCTGTAGCTAATTTTACTGCCTGTTTTAATGGTAAATCAGCCAATAAACATTTTAAAACACGGGCTGATTCTTCATCTACCGCCGCAGTTTCTTTAGGCGGCTCGGCTTCAACAAGCAACACAAATTCACCGCGCTGTTGGTTGCTATCAGCCAGTAACCAAGCCTCTGCTAAGCTTAAATCACAAGTATAAATCGTTTCAAAAGTCTTAGTTAACTCGCGCGCAAAAGTGATGCGGCGGTTACCTAGTACGGTATTTAAATCGACAATCGACTCCACAATACGGTGTGGCGCTTCGTAAAAAACCAACGTTACAGTGTGTGCTTTTAAAGCCTCAAGCGCCTTACGTCTTGCTGAGCCGCTCGCAGGTAAAAACCCATAAAAGTAAAAACCATTTTGTGAAATACCACTGGCTGACAAAGCAGCAATCACGGCGCTCGCCCCTGGTATCGGCACTACTTTAATGCCTGCTTTACGCAGAACATCCACCACAACTGCACCTGGGTCGCTCACCGCTGGCGTGCCTGCGTCTGTTACTAGCGCAATGCTTTCACCTGCAAGCAATAGCGCCAAAAGCTTTTCAGCTGATTGATGCTCGTTGTGCTCATGCACGGCAATGAGCTTTTTAGTAATGCCAAAATGGCTTAACAAGCCTGAAGTGTGGCGCGTGTCTTCAGCTGCAATTGCATCCACATTTTTGAGTGTTTCAAGCGCACGCAAAGTAATGTCGCCCAAATTGCCAATAGGTGTGGCAACAATATATAAAGTACCTGATTTGTTCATGGCATAAATTTTACAGCTAAGCTAAGCTTACGCCTATGAAAATGAATGAAAATAATGCTGGGCTGAAGGCTGAACAGTTAGCTGAAAACTACTTAAAAGCACAGGGCTTAAAGCTAGTGACACAAAATTTTCATTGCCGATTTGGTGAAATTGATTTGATTATGCTTGACGCTAATGTGCTGGTATTTGCTGAAGTTCGCCTACGTTCAAACCTGAAGTTTGGTAGTGCTGCGGCTAGCATTACGCGAACTAAACAGCAAAAACTAACGCATACGGCTGAGTTTTATTTACAGCAATATCCGCATAAATACGCCTGCCGATTTGACGCAGTGCTCATGCATAAAGCAGATAAAAACGATATTATTTGGCTAAAAAATATTTTTGATAGCTAATAACAACTACTTTAAATCATACATCTTCGACCCAATAAGAATAATGTAAACGTTTGATTCATTCACTGGAGCTTCAACTATGCAAAAACTAATAACGCATCAATTAAGCCTTTCTATCATCGCACTTGCTCTACTTTCACAATTAACTGCCTGTGTGCCTGTGATTGTCGGTGGAGTAGCAGCAGGCGGTGCCATGGCAGCAGATAGGCGCACAAGCGGCATTTATATTGAAGATGAAGGCATAGAGCAAAAGGCTGAGCGTGCCATACAAGCTGAAATTGGCCCTAAAATACATGCTAACGTTACCAGCTATAATCGCAATGTTTTAGTCACTGGCGAAGCAGTAGACGAACAATCGCGCACTAGGGCAGTTGAAATTGTCACTAAAACTGCAAACGTAAAAACAGTCACCAACGAGTTGGTAATTGGCACTCCAACCGCGCTAAGCTCTTGGACAAACGACGCGTACATCACCAGTAAAATTAAGGCACGCTTTGTTGCGGCTAATCAGTTCCCTGCTAACCATGTCAAAATTGTTACCGAAAACGGTAACGTTTATTTAATGGGTATTGTGACACGCGCTGAAGGCAATTTAGCCGCAGACTTAGCCAGCCAATCAGGTGGCGTTACCAATGTAGTTAAAGTATTTGAATACCTAGATTAAACCAAATGAACTAGTGCTGAAATTTTCAGTACTAATAAATGACAAACTCACTAAAGTAGTAAGCACTCAATCTTGAAAGAACAACATGACAAATCAAAAAGATATGCCTGATGAAATTATTATCGAAGGCTTAACCCGCGCCGGCAAACCTTTCCGCCCAAGCGACTGGGTCGACAGAACTTGCAGCACTTATGCAACTTTTGGGGTAGACAAAAAACTTGTGTACTCACCCTACTTAAAGCCACGAGTGGTCAATAATGTACGTTGTTTAGCCGTTGACTTAAAGCTGAAAAGTATCAACCCGGCTGGTTTTGAGCAACTGATGTTGTTTGCGACCGAAAATAACCTTAACGTGTTAAACAGCGCTGGCGAAAGTATACCTGTACCTGTTTAGCTTAGTGACGCTTAGCTCAATTAGGTTGATCTAAGTGACGCCGCGCCAAATCGCAAGGCTACTGTTAGCTAGGCTTTTGCTGGATCAAACTAATTACTCCGCATAACCGCCTCAATTTGTTTACGGGTAATTAAGCCGCGTTTGGTTTTCACCAGAGTGCCCTGTGGGTTGAAAATAAAAGTAGTTGGTAGCGCTTCTACTTTGCCTATGCTTTTGTTTTGTGGCGTATCACCCAGCACTATCGGGTATGAGATCAACATATTATCGACAAACTCGCTGACTTCTTGAGCATTTTTGTACTCCATCGCAACGCCCAATATCATTAAGTCTTTATCTTTACGTGCATCGTACAAATTGACTAAATCAGGAATTTCTTCCAAACAAGGTGGGCACCATGTTGCCCAGTAATTCACAATTAACCATTTGTCTTTGTAATCAGCTAAAAAATGTTGCTTGCCTGTGGTGTCGGTTAAGCTAAAATTATCTTGTGCATTTGCATGACACACAATTAAAAGTAACAAACTAATTAAAAGTTTCTTCATATATTTTCAATCTAAATATTAAGATATTTTTATGGCTGGCCTTACAAAATATGCGCGTACCCACTAATTAACGTATGATAACTAAAAATTTAGTGAATTATTATCAATAAACAGTTTTTTGACACTTCACAAAACTTGATTTTTTAGCTACGATACATTATCTAAAAGCTGTTAAAAACTACGCGTTATTCAAAGCATCTTTGCTTATCAGCAACGCAAACAAATTCCAATTATATTTAAAGGTTCTTCCCATGTCTGAGCATATTACCCATTTAAGCGATGCTGCTTTTGAGCAAGAGGTATTGCAATCACAACTGCCTGTATTAGTTGATTACTGGGCTGAATGGTGTGGCCCGTGCAAAATGATTGCACCGATTTTAGATGAAATTTCAGTAGAATACGCAGGTCGCCTAAAAGTGACTAAACTGAATATCGACGAAAATCAAAATACACCACCAAAATATGGTATCCGTGGTATTCCTACTTTGATGTTGTTCAAAAACGGTAATGTAGAAGCCACTAAAGTAGGTGCACTATCAAAATCTCAACTCACCGCATTTATTGATAGCAACATCTAAACTTGTTTGTCATTACATTCACACTTGCTTATTTAGTTAATTACTGCAAATAAGCAAGTTGTCAAACCTAAACACTCTTTATCATCCCTCCTCTACGTAACACCCACAGCTAGCGAGCAAAGCAATGCACCTATCAGACCTCAAACATCTCCCCGTTACCGAACTCGTTGAAATGGCCCTTGCCCAAGAAATTGAGTCTGCCAGCCGTATGCGTAAGCAAGATTTGATTTTTGCGATACTAAAAAGCAAAGCAAAAAAAGGTGACAGTATTTTTGGAGACGGCACATTAGAAGTGTTGCAAGACGGTTTCGGCTTTTTGCGCTCGCCAGATACTTCATACTTAGCAGGGCCTGATGATATTTATGTTTCGCCATCGCAAATTAGACGTTTTAATTTGCATACGGGCGACAGCATTCAAGGTGAAATTCGTACCCCTAAAGAGGGTGAACGTTATTTCGCGCTGGTAAAAGTAGATGTGGTGAATGGCGACGCACCAGAAAACACTAAGCACAAGATTTTATTTGAAAACTTAACGCCGTTATTCCCAACCAAACGTTTGATTTTAGAACGTGATATTCGTGGTGAAGAAAATGTTACTAGCCGCGTAATTGATATGATTGCGCCAATTGGTAAAGGTCAACGCGGCTTGTTAGTAGCCAGCCCAAAAAGCGGCAAAACGGTGATGATGCAAAATATTGCGCACGCCATTACAGCGAATCACCCTGATGTGACTTTATTTGTATTACTCATTGATGAGCGCCCAGAAGAAGTAACCGAAATGACCCGCTCAGTGCGTGGCGAGGTTGTGGCGAGTACGTTTGATGAGCCCGCAGCGCGCCATGTGCAAGTGGCTGAAATGGTGCTTGAGAAAGCCAAACGCTTAGTTGAACATAAAAAAGATGTGGTGATTTTGCTCGACTCAATTACCCGTTTAGCGCGCGCTTACAACACAGTTATTCCATCATCTGGCAAAGTATTAACAGGTGGTGTTGACGCAAATGCCCTACAACGCCCAAAACGCTTTTTT
>JANNBX010000135.1:0-1631 GCA_031385945.1 Methylophilaceae bacterium
TTCATAATCTCGCAAATGTCTTCAAAATGCTCATACAAGAACGATTCTTTATGATGTGCCAGACACCATTTCGCCATGATAGAGCCGCCGCGCGACACGATACCTGTCATGCGTTTTGCAGTCATTGGAATATAAGCCAAGCGTACGCCTGCGTGAATGGTGAAGTAATCCACGCCCTGCTCTGCTTGCTCAATTAATGTATCGCGGAAAATTTCCCACGTTAAATCTTCGGCTTTACCGTTTACTTTTTCTAGCGCTTGGTAAATTGGCACCGTGCCAATTGGCACTGGTGAGTTACGGATAATCCACTCGCGCGTTTCGTGAATGTTTTTACCCGTAGATAAATCCATCACGTTATCTGCACCCCAGCGGGTTGCCCACACCATTTTTTCAACTTCTTCGGTAATGCTAGAGCCTAACGCAGAGTTGCCAATATTTGCGTTAATCTTAACTAAAAAATTGCGCCCAATAATCATCGGCTCAACTTCTGGGTGGTTAATATTGGCTGGAATAATCGCGCGGCCTAGTGCAACTTCAGAACGCACAAATTCTGGCGTAATCATTTTTGGGATATTCGCGCCAAAGTCTTGGCCTTTATGTTGCGTTTGTAGCAACTCGCTCATGTTTTCACGACGTTGATTTTCACGAATGGCAATATATTCCATCTCAGGCGTGATAATGCCTTGGCGTGCGTAATGCATTTGGCTAACGTTTTTGCCAGCTTTTGCACGTATTGGATTGCGCGTTAGGTTAAAGCGCATGGCACGTAATTCAGGGTCAACCAAGCGTTGCTGACCAAATTCTGAGCTTGGACCATCGAGTTGTTCAGTATCGTTACGCTCGGCAATCCAGCCTGAACGCACGGTATTTAAACCGTTACGAATATCAATGTTCACGTCTAAATCTGTGTATGGGCCGCTGGTATCGTACACAACCACTGGCGCGTTAACATCAGCACCAAACATTGATGGCGTATCGCTTAAGCTAATTTCACGAAAAGGCACTTGAATATCGGCTCTGCTACCTTGCACGTAAATTTTACGTGATTTAGCAAAAGGTTTAATGGTGTCTGGGTCAATTTGTGCGGTTTCGCCATCAAATTTGGCTAGGTTTTTGGTGAGGTTTTTGTCTATAGCGTTCAAGGTGCGTTCCTAAAAAAATAATCATAGGAAGCATTTTTGGCTCGGCTTTATGTCTAGATGTGAAGGTAGATTTCACGACAGAGTTACGGCAAAGCTTAAAATGCTTTCCTACGGCGGCATGACCCGCATCAGGTTCAAAGGGTGATTCTCACTGCTTAGGCTAAATAATTTTCAGCAAAAACAGACCCCCAGCAATGCCTGAAATGTACGCGAAAAACCCTAAATAAGCAAGGTTAAAGTACATTTCACCATGCAAAAATAGATTTAGTGAAGATTGAATTAGTCAGCTACCTTTATAAATAATATTGAGGTTAATTTTGTTTAGAAGGCTTTGTTTTATCAAATAAAAACGCACATACGTTATAATTTCAATCATTATTAAATCTTGGTTACTGAGCACCTAACAGCTATGAATACAACATCCATTACACCTAGCGCTACCGCGCGATTCAATATGCCTAGCGAAACCGCTAGATTCAATATGATTGA
>JANNBX010000136.1:0-2417 GCA_031385945.1 Methylophilaceae bacterium
TTTAAAATTACTGTGCAAAAAACTGCCTTCATTTCGCATCCAGATACGCTTTTACACGTGATGGATGGCAATCACCCAGAATCTCCTGCGCGCATTACTGCTATAAAAAATGCGGTATTGGCCAGCGATTTAAAACAAAAGCTGCAGTTTTATGAAGCACCGGCTGCTAGCAAGGTTCAGCTTGAGCGCGTGCATAGCATAGATTATATTGAACACATTTATAATATCGCCCCTAAGGCAGGTTTGGTGCGGCTAGATGGCGATACTGCAATGGGCCCAATGAGCTTATCGGCTGCTTTGCACGCTAGTGGCGCAGTTATCATGGCGACTGATTTAGTAATGCAAGGTAAAGCAAAAAATGCTTTTTGCTGTGTACGCCCGCCTGGCCACCACGCTGGTCGGTCCAATAGCGCGGGGTTCTGTATTTTTAATCATGTTGCAGTCGGGGTTGAGCATATCATGACGCAATACAAAATTAAACGCGTGGCGATTATTGATTTTGATGTGCATCATGGAGATGGCACAGAAGAAATTTTTAAAGACAACCCTAAAGTCATGTTGTGCTCTACGTTTCAGCACCCGTTTTACCCACATCACGGTGCAGAATCACGCACAGAGCGCATGATTAACGTGCCGATGGCGGCTAAAACGGGTAGCCTTGCTTTGCGTAAAGCCTTTGAAACTGAATTTTTACCAGCGTTACAACGCTTTAAGCCGCAGATAATCTTCATTTCTGCTGGTTTTGATGCGCATGAAAACGACCCATTAGCAGACCTCAAATTAGTTAAATATGATTATGTTTGGATGACTGAATTTTGTAAAAAAATAGCCGCGCAATACGCTGAAAACCGCATCATCTCCGTACTTGAAGGTGGCTATCAACTCACTGACTTGGCTGAATCAGCAGAGTCACATGTGCGGACTTTGGCGGGGCTTAGCTAAACTTAGTGCATTCAAATTAGCAATGACTTTGTTATAATCACTACATGCAAATTACTACACGCCTTGAATTCGATGCTGGCCATCGCATCCCCAATCATAAAAGCCAATGCCGCAACTTGCATGGTCATCGCTACAGCCTTGAAATTACGCTATCTGGCGATATTATTGCCGCAGAAAATACCTCAGAAAACGGTATGGTGATGGACTTTTCAGACGTGAAAGCAATTGCGCGTAAGTGCGTGGTCGATGTATGGGATCACGCTTTTTTGGTTTACAAAAATGATTTAGAAATACTGAATTTTTTAAACACGCTACCTAATCACAAAACTGTAATCTTCCCAACCGTACCAACGGCTAAAAACATGGCGGCTGAGGCGTTTAAAATTCTAAAATCAGAATATCAAGACACTTACGGCAACCACTTAAAACTAGAGCGCGTGCGCCTCTACGAGACGCCAAATAGTTGGGCAGACGCCTTAAGCTAATGGTAGTTACTCTGCCGCTTGCGCTGAGTTAGCGCCGTTTTCTGCATTTTCTGTAGCGGTATTGAGGTTTTGCTCTGCTTTTTGCATTGACTCATTCACTGCATCTGTTGTCTTTGTAATAATTTCTTTAGGCACGTCACCGGTCGCTCTTGCGGCTTCACGCTCTTTATCACAAGCGCTTAAAGCAAAAGCTAAAAACAAAACATAACTCAAATATTTGAACATTGTTTTCTCCATAAAAAGTCTATTCCAAAAAAGTCTGCTCAAAATTCAATTAGTTTAACGCCCTGAGCGCCACTTGCCAGTCTGGTAGCATTACCGAAAATTGTGTGTTTAAGCATGTGCAGTCTAACCTTGAGTTCATTGGTCGTGGTGCGGGTGTTGGGTATTCTGCACTTGTAATCGCTTGAATTTGGTGTGATTTTATTTTCAAATTCGTGTGATTTTTTTGTGCTTCATGCGCCTTTAAAATCGCCACAGCAAAACCATGCCAAGTCGTCTCACCGGCATTGACCATATGATAAACACCACTTTTATTTTCGTGCCAACTGGCTAGCGCTTGCAAAGTGGCTGCTGCTATCGATTGCGCAGTGGTTGGTGCGCCAAATTGGTCATTCACCACTTTCAATACATCACGCTCAGCAGCTAATCGCAAAATTGTATTCAGAAAGTTTTTACCAGTCGCGTTATAAACCCAACTAGTACGCAAAATAAGATGTGGTTCGCTCACAGCCAAAATTGCCAGCTCACCTGCTAGCTTGGTTTTACCATAGACGCTTATTGGATTTGTTTGATCTGTTTCAATATAAGCGCCAGATTTTGTACCGTCATAAACGTAATCTGTTGAGTAATGCACTAACAGTGCGTTTTGCCGCGCAGCCTCTTCAGCCAACACTTGCGCGGCTGTCGCGTTAATTGCAAAAGCCAACTCTGGCTCAGACTCAGCCCTATCAACCGCTGTATAGGCGGCTGGGTTGATGATTAAATCTG
>JANNBX010000151.1:0-3796 GCA_031385945.1 Methylophilaceae bacterium
GTACCACTGAAAAAGTCTTCTGTTTTGAGCAGTAATGTTTCTGGGCGCAAAATAGGGCGTTCAGCGTCGTAAGCTAATAAACGATGCCGCGAATTTGCCTCACGCCAAAAGTGCTGCGCGGCGGTATCAATATCGCCATGCAAACAAAGTAGGGCGTTGTCTGGAATGTAGTCTAAAAATGTTGCCGTTTGCGTAAAAAATAATGGCAAATACCATTCAATACCGCCACTCGCCACGCCTTTGCTCACATCTTTATAAATCTTAGCGCGTTGTGGGTCGCCTTCAAAATACTCTCTAAAACTGCTTCTAAAGGTAGCGATACCCGCTTCATCTAACGGAAACTCACGTGCGGGTAAAAGCCTAATTTCAGGCACAGGGTAAAGGCTGCGCTGTGTATCAATATCAAATGTACGGATGGTTTCAATTTCGTCATCGAATAAATCTAGACGATAAGGTAGCGCTGAGCCCATTGGGTATAAATCGACCAAACCGCCGCGTACGCTAAACTCACCTGGCGAAATGACTTGGCTAACATGGTGGTAACCTGCTTCTGCGCACTGTTTTCTGAGGGCGTCTAAATCAAGTTTTTGGCCTTTTTTCAGCATAAACGTATTTGCGCTTAAAAACTGGATAGCAGGTAAGCGCAATAGTGCAGTGCTAATCGGCAGAATAATAATATCCGCAGCATTTTGCGATATTTGGTGCAGCGTAGCTAAGCGTTCTGAAATTAAATCTGGATGCGGTGAAAAGTGGTCGTAAGGGAGTGTTTCCCAATCTGGCAGCATCACGCAATTGAGTTTTTTACCTGCTTTGTCAGTGGGCAAAAACCATGGAATCTCATCAATTAAACGTTGTGCATCAAAAGCATTGCTGGTGATAATTACCAGTGGTTGGCGTGGTTTGAGTGCGCTTAATTGGTTTGCTAAGTCGGCGAAATAGTGGCTGTCAGCGCCTGCTGGCATGGCTTCTAGGCGGTGGAGCTGTGTGACTTTTGGGATAATAATTTGCGACTGCATTAAAATTGAATCTGCACGTTGAATAAGTGCATATTATAACTTTTTGCAGTACTCTGTATTTTGGTTTTTTATTGTTCTGTAATTGAATATAATTTGAACTTATTATATAAATCACTTTTTGTTTTTTATGCGTCAGTCGTGTCACAATTAAATGTTAGATTGTGGTGTTTATTTAATTATGTTGTCTGTTTATTAGCAAAGAAAGCTCCCCATACCAATGGCGCTCAAGATTGTGTTAATTGTAGGAAGTGCGCCTGACGCGATGCGGGCAATATCTTTGGATAAAAGTAAAATAGCGAATATCGTTGTAATCAATAATGCTTGGCGTGTTTGTGATGACTGGGATTTTTTAATTTATCCGGAAGACTTTCCCGATGAAAACAAACCATTGTTGACCTTGCCAAATCAGCGTGTTATTACTGCGGCTGACTATGTGCCAATACAAAATCAATTTGGTGGTTTTGTATACGCGGGCGGCACCATGGCGTTTACTGCAGCTTATTGGGCATTAGGCGCGTTGCAGCCTGATGTGTTGGCTTTTATTGGGTGCGATATGGTGTATGACACACAAGCACCTGCTACGCATTTTTATGGCGCTGGCACGGCAGACCCGTTACGTGATGATGTGTCTTTACAATCACTAGAGGCTAAGTCGGCAAGGCTGTTTTATATGGCGCACGAGCATGCGTGTCTTTGCGTGAATTTGTCTGATAACGCACAATCTAGGCTCACGTTCCCAAGAGCTAGCTTGGCTGACTTTGATCTTAATCAATCATTAACGCATCAACATATTTACAACGCATACAATAACCAATTTGATCAAGCAGTGGTTAAACAAGCGTCAAGTAAAGAGCGCGACTTAGCTTATTATTTTGAATCAGGGCGATATTGGGAGCATTTGAATGAAATTTGCCCGCAACAATTAGCTTCTATTGATGGTTTATGGGCTAACTCGCTGAGTACGCGCAGTTAATATTTACCTTTAAAAGCTAGTGTAGCGGGCGAATTGCCAATAATTTAAAATTATGCGTTATTTTTAACTGCACTGCTTGATTCGGCTAACCGCGCTAATCGTGCGGCTTCTTGAAACTCAGCATTTTTAATTTCGCGCATGACGCTTTGCATATCAACCGCTTTATGCGCTTGCGCAAATTGCCCTGTTAATGGCGTTTCAAGTGTTAAGTCACCACGCTCATATAACGCCCAGATTTCTAGGGCATATTGTGTGGTTTTAAGCGCTGGCGCAAATTGCCCAAAGTAGTTGGCAAGGTTGCTTACATCGCGTTCAAGCATGCTTTTGGCGTGATTATTACCTGCCGCATCTACCGCTTGTGGCAGGTCAATAATCACAGGGCCATCTGTGCCAATTAAAATATTAAACTCAGATAAATCGCCATGCACAATGCCTGCGAGTAACATTTTGACGACTTGTTGGATTAAAAACGCGTGATATTCCAGTGCGGTTTCAGGGCTTAATTGCACATCGTTTAAGCGTGGTGCGGCATTGCCATCGTCGCCTGTGACTAACTCCATGAGTAAAACACCCTCATAGAAGTTGTGCGGCGTGGGCACACGCACACCAGCAGCTGCAAGCCTATAAAGTGCATCAACCTCAGCACTTTGCCAAGCCGCTTCTTGTGATTCACGCCCATATTTGCTGCCTTTTTGCATGGCACGCGCTTGGCGGCTATTTTTGGTTTTACGCCCTTCGGTGTAATCTACACTTTGGCGGAAGCTTCGTTTATTGGCTTCTTTATATACTTTTGCGCAACGTATTTCGTCACCACAGCGTACTACAAACACCATGGCTTCTTTACCACTCATTAGTTGACGAATCACATCGTCAACTAGGCCATCTTCTACTAGCGGTTTTAATCGTTCAGGGATCTTCATACGGCGGGTTTAGCGATTCTGTTTTTCTACCAAGCGACCAGATACAAATTTATGTAACACACTCGCAATGAGCGTTTGGTAAGGCAAACCTTCTTCAAGGGCGCGTGCTTGAATATCCATTAAATCAGGACTGGAAAGCCTGATGTTTACACGTTTTTCTTTCAAAAACGTAGCAGATGCGGCTGCTTTAAATGTAGCTAGTTCAGCTTTAGATGGTGAAATTGAGGAGAGTTGATTGGCTTCAAAATCTCTTAATAATTCAGCTTCATCGGCATCTAATTTATAGGGTTTTTGTTTGCTCATATTCATTTATTCCTTTGCTAAATAGTCACGTCTAGCTTTGCGGCTGGGGATAATCGTTTTTAAAAAGTAAAAACTATCTTCCTCAACAAATGGTACCAAATAAACATAATCGGCAAATGTGACCACAAAAATTTGCTGATTTAGATACTTTTCTGTGTTTGTATGCTGCAACATATCTAATAAGCCACCAGCATCCATTGCTAATACAATTTCTTCGAACGAAATACCTCGCTCATGTTTCAGTAATGTATTTTTATCGTGATTCCAGCGAAACGGTTTCATTTGTCGAGTGTACACAAATGTGTGCCTAATGTCATCAGTTTAGCGCTTCCAAACCTTGCCGTAGGCGCCGAGCAGTTGTTGGTGCATTAGGCTGCCTTCCATATTGGACCCTAAATTGTTCAAGCCATAATATTGCGCGGTATTACTCACTAACTGTTCAGCCAGTTTTAACGTGTCAGCGCCATACATCAACTGCAAATTAGTTTTGAAGTTTTTATAGTCTTCCATTTCGTCATTGAGCTGAACAATATTACTGACACAACGATACAGTTTTGCACGTGCTGGGGATAACTCATTGAACT
>JANNBX010000188.1:0-5871 GCA_031385945.1 Methylophilaceae bacterium
TGCTCATTAGTTTTAGTGCAATTGCCGAAAAAGCAGACCGCGAAAAACCAATTGATTTAGAGGCGGATACGGTATTGGTCGATGACGCTAAAAAAACCAGCACCTACATTGGTAACGTGATTTTAACACAAGGTACCTTGCTGATTAAGGCCGACAAACTGATTGTGCGTGAAGATAAAGAAGGCTTTCAACATAGCACTTCGTTTGGCAACCCCACGACATTTAAACAAAAGCGCGATGGACTTGACGAATATATGGAGGGCAGCGCGCAGCGTATTGAGTACGATGGCCGCATGGATAAAGTGCAGCTTTACACCAAAGCATGGGTAAAACGCGCAGAAGATATTGTGTATGGCGATTACATTATGTATGACGCAAATGCCGAATATGCTGAAGTGCAAGGCGGCGGCTCGCAAACGGCTGGCGGCACAAAAGGCCGTGTGAAGATGATTATTCAGCCGAAAAAAGGCGCAGTGTCGCCAGCTCAATAACTGTTAAGCCTAAAGAATAAAATTACCATGAGCGAACTCATTGTTGAAAACCTAAAAAAAGCCTACAAAACAAGAGTCGTCGTGCAAGACATTTCACTTGTGGTTAAAAGTGGAGAGGTCGTAGGCTTGTTAGGCCCCAATGGTGCAGGTAAAACCACCAGCTTTTACATGATTGTTGGCTTGGTAGCGCTAGACGCTGGCCGTATTATTTTAGATGGCAAAGATGTGAGTCGCCTGCCGATTCACATGCGGGCACGTTTAGGTTTGTCTTACTTGCCACAAGAAGCGTCTATTTTTCGTAAAATGACAGTGGCTGAGAATATTTTAGCAATTCTGCAACTGCAAAATTTGTCTGAAACTGAAACAGACGAGAAGCTAGAAACACTGCTCAAAGATTTGCACATTGTGCATATTCGCAATAATATCGGCGTTAGCTTATCAGGTGGTGAGCGCAGGCGTGTCGAAATTGCGCGCTGCTTAGCTACCAACCCACGCTTTGTATTGTTAGATGAGCCGTTCGCTGGTATTGACCCAATTGCGGTGCTCGATATTCAAAGCATTATCAAATTTTTAACCGCACGCAATATTGGCGTGTTGATTACCGACCACTCAGTACGCGAAACCTTAGGCATTTGCGACCGCGCCTACATTGTGAATGAAGGCCGTATTTTTGCTGAAGGCGCACCAGCTGACATTGTGGCCAATGAATTAGTTAAAGAAGTTTATTTAGGACGTGATTTTAGGCTGTAATTAGCCAGCAATTTTATGAAACAAAGCCTACAACTCCGCATGTCGCAAAGCTTGGCGCTTACGCCACAGCTACAATTATCTATTCGCCTTTTACAGCTTTCAACGCTTGAGCTTGATCAAGAAATTGAAACACTTTTACTCGACAATCCATTACTTGAATTAGAAGAATCACACGCTGAAGACCAAGCGGCGGCGGCAAGTAGCGAAAACGAATCGTCAGCGACTGATTTTCAAGCAAATACTAACGACACTTTGCCCACTGAGGCGAGCAATACTGAAGTCAACATTGACTCTGAAGACATGAGTTTTGGTGAGTTTGACGATAACTTTGGTGATTACTCCAGCAGTGGCCAATGGGATGAAAACAACCAAAATGATGATGAAGACCAGCTAGAGTTTAAGCCACAAGAAGCGAGCTCGCTCTCATTAAAAGAGCATGTTTTAGGGCAAATTTCGCTCATGCCGTTATCAGAGCGTGACTTTATGCTGGTTTCTTTGTTGCTAGATGCAATTAACGAAGATGGTTATTTAGAGCAAGATTTAGCAACTTTAGCTGAGATTATCGACCCTTCTTATGAAGTAGATCCAATAGAACTAGAAATAGTACTAAAGCTGATTCAATCGTGCGACCCTAATGGTGTGGGCGCTCGAAACCTAAGTGAGTGCTTGCTTTTACAACTGCAACACATGCCCGCTGACACGCCATATTTAGCACTTTGCAAAACTTTAATTGAAAAGCATTTGCCATTATTAGCAGGCCGAGATTTTGTGAAATTGCGCAAGTTATTGAGTTGTGATGAAGCCAGCTTAAAAGCTGCCCAACAACTACTCACCAAGCTTAACCCCAAACCTGGCGCGCAATTTAGCCGCTTAGCGCATGACCATTTCATACAACATGAAGTGGTTGTTAAAAAGAAAAAAGGTTTATGGATTGCCACAATTAACGAAGAGGCAATGCCAAAACTACGCATCAACCAAATGTATGCGAATATTTTAAAAACGAATCGTGAAAACTCTAGCCAGTATTTGGCCAGCCAAATGCAAGAAGCAAAATGGATGATTAAAAATATTCAGCAACGTTTTGCGACTATTTTGCGTGTTTCGCAAGCGATTGTGGACCGCCAACGTAACTTTTTTGAGCATGGTGAAATCGCCATGCGGCCTTTAGTTTTACGTGAGATTGCTGAAGAATTAGACTTGCACGAATCAACCATTTCACGCGTGACCACACATAAATACATGCTCACACCGCGTGGTGTTTTTGAGCTCAAATATTTCTTTGGTAGCTCTGTATCTACCGATGCAGGCGGCTCTGCGTCATCTACTGCAATTCGTGCGCTAATAAAACAGCTTATTTCAGAAGAAAATGTCAAAAAGCCATTATCAGATCATCAACTAGCTGATATTCTATCTAAACAGGGTGTTCAAGTTGCTAGGAGGACAATCGCTAAATACCGTGAGGGCTTGCAAATTCCGCCAGCGAGCCTCAGAAAGACTTTGTAGAGCAAGAATCTACAAAATAGATATTGTAGGCAAAATTTTAAATTAGATTTTTTGTAGTAGAAGTATGTTCGTTTTCAACTTTATCAGGAGAGCATTATGAATTTACAACTAACAGGTCACCATTTAGAAATAACTCCTGCCCTGCGCGATTATGTTCAATCAAAACTCACTAAGGTTCGTAGTCATTTTGACCACGTGATTGATATTAAAGTCACGATGTCTGTAGAGAAGCTGGCGCAAAAAGTCGAGGCTACTCTGCATGTACCAGGTAATGATCTACATGCTGAGTGTGAGTCTGAAAACATGTATAGCGCAATTGATATGCTGTCAGACAAACTCAACCGCCAAGTGCTAAAACACAAAGAAAAACAAACCGACCACCATAAAACTAATGGCGCGGTTAAGCACCAGGTAATCGAGTAACCAAACCGAGACCTTTGCACGAATGCCTACGCTAATGAACGCTGCGTTAAAACATCCGTATAAAGGTCTCTAATCATTTAATATGGCCGAAATAAACGTCAGCAAGCTGTTTAAAGACACCCGTACAAGGCTTAAATTAAGCTGGGTTGCGGGCCTAAATGGTGGCGATAATCTGCTTACCTCACAAACCATCAGCAAGCCATCGCTTGCGTTAATTGGTCATCTCAATTTTGTACATCCTAATCGCGTTCAAGTGTTGGGCTGCGCTGAGCTAGATTATTTACGTAGCTTAAAATCTGAAGATTTAAAAAGTGCTATTCATAATCTGTTTTCAACTGATTTAGCTGGCGTAATTGTTGCCAATGGTGAAAAGCCGCCAACTGTGTTGATTGAAATTGCCAATCTAAACAAAGTACCTTTGTTTACTTCACCGCTCATTAGCCCTACTTTAATGGATATTTTGAGCCATTATTTAGCGCAAGAATTAGCTGAATCTACCAGCTTGCACGGTGTATTTTTAGAGGTGCAAGGCTTTGGCGTATTGCTGCAAGGCAAAGCGGGCTTAGGCAAAAGCGAGCTCGCATTAGAGCTCATTACGCGTGGTCATCGTTTAATTGCGGATGATATTGTTGACCTTTACAAAGTTGCGCCCGATAAACTTGAGGGCCGCTGCCCGCCATTATTACAAGACTTTTTAGAAGTACGTGGCTTAGGCGTACTGAATATTCGTGCACTATTTGGTGATAATGCGGTTAAACCAACTAAACCGCTAGATTTAATTATTCAGCTTGAAATGGCGGATCACTTTAAGCCTAAACAGCTAGATCGACTCAATATAGACGCTCAATATGAGCAGGTTTTAGATGTTGAAATTGCTAAATTCATTATTCCAGTTGCCGCTGGACGCAATATTGCAGTACTGGTTGAAGTGGCTGTACGCCAGCACATGTTGTTATTACGCGGTATAAACAGCACTAAGCAATTGATTCAGCGCCAAACTAAACTAATGAAAGTGGGCGCGTAATGCAGCTAGTGATTGTGACGGGGCTATCTGGCTCTGGTAAAAGTATTGCCCTAAAAGCGCTAGAAGATAGCGGCTTTTACTGTATTGATAATCTACCTGCTAGCCTGTTATTACAAATTCCACATCATTTAGAAGCTGATCACATAGGCCAAGCGCGTGTTGCTATTAGTATGGACATGCGTAGCGCAGGGCTTGAGGGATTACCCAGCAGTATAGTTTCACTACAAAATTTAGGCATTAACGCTCAAGTACTTTTTTTAGATGCCTCAGAAGCCACGCTGGTCAAGCGTTACAGCGAAACGCGTCGTGGTCATCCGCTCAGTGATGAATTCACTACATTAGCTGAGAGCATTAGTCGTGAGCGTGATTTACTAGAGCCGCTAGCTAATATTGGTCACAAAATTGACACGAGCGAGCTATCTGCCAACACATTACGCACTTGGGTTAAGGCGTTTGTTGCAAGCGCCACGCCACACATGACCACCAGCAATTTAACTTTATTATTTGAGTCTTTTGGCTTCAAAAACGGCATTCCGCTAGATGCTGACTTTGTATTTGACGTGCGCAGCTTGCCCAACCCATTTTACGATGCCAGGCTTAAAACACTGACTGGCCGCGATCAGCCCGTTATTGATTTTTTAGCAAATGACGCCATGGTTAAAAACATGCAGAATGATATTCAAAGCTTTGTTAGCAAATGGCTGCCTTCATTTTTGCAAGATAATCGTAGCTATTTAACCGTGGCTATCGGTTGCACTGGTGGCCAACATCGCTCGGTTTATTTGGCTGAAACATTGGCAGCATTTTTTAAAGACGCAGGACAAAAAGTGCTGGTGAGGCATCGCGGATTAAAATAAAACGTATCCAAATTAAAGGCATACAAAAAATACGTGTTCAAAATTTATGCGTATTCAAAACAAGCAAAAACTAAATGAATTCGCAGATTAAGATTAAGTTAAGGGTTAAGATTTTATGATTGGTGTGTTAATTATTGCGCATGGCAATTTAGGCGATAGTCTGATTCATTGTGCTAGTCACGTGATGGGCAAGCGCCCCGCTCAGCTAGAGTATATGGGCGTAGACAACAATGACGACCCAGTTGCACTACTGCCTAAAGCGCAGCAGTTGGTAGACCAATTAAACCAAGGTGATGGCGTGCTTATTTTATCTGATATGTACGGCGCAACACCTGCCAATTTGGCGGCAAAACTGCTAAAAGCCAACGCCGTGGTTGGCGTTTCTGGTATCAATTTACCGATGTTGGTGCGCGTACTGACTTACCGCAACGGAGACTTATGTAAATTGGTTGATAAAGCCGTGAGTGGCGGGCGTGAGGGCGTGGTGCAATATGACCAAAACAGCTGCCAACACTTTGACAATACAACAGAATAGCTTGAGATTGATTACAACGGCATGATTACACAAGAGATTGAAATAATTAACAAATTAGGCCTACACGCTAGAGCCTCAACCAAGCTCACGCAAACGGCTAGTCAGTTTGAAAGTGAAGTATGGATTACCCGCAATAATCGCCGTGTGAACGCTAAAAGCATTATGGGCGTGATGATGTTAGCCGCCGCAAAAGGCAGTGTTATCAACATTGAAACAGCAGGTGGCGACGAAACAGAAGCCATGACAGCGCTTGTTACACTCATTAACGATTACTTTGGTGAGGGTGGT
>JANNBX010000191.1:0-2088 GCA_031385945.1 Methylophilaceae bacterium
AACGAAGACCCAGACGCTATTATCAAACAAATTATTCAACCAATTACTAAAGCGGTGATGGTTGAAATTGATCGTCAACGCGCCATACAAATAGCGGTGCTATCAGCCAAAGCAGGCGACATTGTGCTGATTGCGGGTAAAGGCCATGAGGATTATCAAGAGGTAAAAGGCGAAAGAACCCACTTTAGCGATATTGAACACGCACAACAATCGCTTGAGTTGTATGAAGCGCTCTATGCAGAAGAAATGCGCGTACCAACACCGCCGAGGGCATCGCTATGATGACCTTAAGCCAAGCTGCTACTTTGATGAATGGCGCTTTGTTGGGCGAAGATGCTGTATTCACATCTGTAGGTACAGATAGCCGCAATATCACAAAAGGTGAGCTATTTTTTGCGCTAAAAGGCGACAACTTTAATGGCGAACAATATGCCGCAGAGGCGCTTAAACAGGGCGCAGTGGCTGTGGTCATTACCGATAAAAATAATACTGCACGCCCTGCAATATTAGTTGAAAGCGCTAAATTCTGCCTCGGTGAGCTAGCTAAATATTGGCGCAGTCAATTTAAAAAGCCAGTCATTGCCATTACGGGTAGCAACGGCAAAACCACAACCAAAGAAATGCTCACCGCTATTTTAACCACTGCAACAGGCGCGCGAGACAAGGTGCATGCGACTTATGGCAACCTAAATAACGATATTGGCATGCCGCTGACATTGTTGAAATTAGCTGCTGAACATGAGTTTGCAGTGATCGAAATGGGCATGAATCACTTGGGTGAAATCGACTATTTAACACACATTGCCAAGCCTAATGTTGCGCTGATTAATAACGCAGGCACTGCACATATTGGTGAACTAGGTTCAATTGAGAATATCGCCAAAGCTAAAGGTGAGATTTTTGCTGGGTTGGCAAAAGATGGCATTGCCGTAATTAACCAAGATAGCCAATTTGCGGATGATTGGAGAAAGCTAAATATCGGCCGAAAAGTCATTACGTTTGGCATGAAAATCAAAGCTGACGTGACGGCTACTTTTACCGAGCTAGCCGACTTAAACGAAGTAACACTCACCACGCCGAGTGGTGCCATAAATTTCACGCTCAATATTTTAGGTACACACAACGTGAGTAACGCGCTATCAGCCGCAGCGGCGGCCGTGGCTCTAGGTATTAGCAATGTAGATATTGCGGCAGGTTTAAGTAGCTTTGGCGGCGTATATGGCCGCTTGCAACGTAAAACAGGTCTGAATGATGCAGTGCTGATTGATGACACTTATAACGCTAACCCAGACTCAATGAGGGCTGCCATTGACGTGTTAGCCAGCCAATTGGGCGATAAGATTTTAGTACTTGGCGCGATGGCTGAGTTAGGTGATGCCTCCGCTGACATGCATTTCGCAATAGGCGCTTATGCAAAAGCGGCTGGTTTGAAGCAGCTTTATTGCTTGGGTGACATGAGTAGTGAAGCCGTGCGTGGTTTTGGTCTAGGCGCAGTGTTACTTGGCACACCACAAGCCATAGCAGATGCGCTTGAAAAGCAATTAAATCCACACACCACCGTGTTAATTAAAGGCTCACGTTTCATGCAAATGGAGCGAGTCGTTGCGCTTTTAGAAAAAAAATCAGAACTATTGGAGGACAAATAATGTTATTAGAACTCACTCGCTGGCTCGCGCAAGACATACGCGCTTTTCATGTATTTGACTACATTACCTTGCGCGCTGTGCTGGCCACACTGACAGCACTTGCTATTTCGTTTATGGTTGGCCCGCTGATGATACGCAAATTAACCCAGTATAAAGTGGGTCAATCAGTGCGTGATGACGGCCCACAAACGCATTTAATTAAAGCGGGTACGCCTACCATGGGTGGCGCGCTTATATTGGTTGCTATCGCGATTGCAACTTTGCTTTGGGGTGATTTGCATAACAAATATATTTGGGTGGTACTAGTCACAACGCTTGGGTTTGGCGCAATCGGTTGGGTAGATGACTACCGCAAAGTAGTGTATCGCAACCCTAAAGGTTTGTCGGCCAAGGCTAAGTATTTTTGGCAATCGCTTATTGGCTTAAGTGTAGCGATTTTCTT
>JANNBX010000220.1:0-2852 GCA_031385945.1 Methylophilaceae bacterium
AACTTTAAAGGTGGTGATCAACAAAAAATCGTTGGTCAACTCTCTGGTGGTGAACGTGGGCGTTTGCACTTGGCCAAGACCTTAATCTCAGGCGGTAATGTATTGCTACTCGATGAACCGTCAAACGACTTAGACGTAGAAACTTTACGTGCGCTAGAAGATGCTTTGCTGGAGTTTGCAGGTTGCGTGTTAGTAATTTCGCATGATAGATGGTTCTTAGATCGTGTTGCCACACATATTTTAGCGGCTGAGGGCGAGTCGCAATGAACGTTCTTTAACGGAAATTACCAGGAATATGAGGCGGACAAGAAAAAACGTTTGGGTGAAGAGGGCGCGAAACCGAAACGTATTCGCTATAAACCCATTACACGATAGCTACTATGTCATTTTTTTAAAAGTTAAAACCAGCACATCTCTAAATGCTGGTTTTTCTTTGTCAATTTGCTCAACTTTCGTTACGCCATGAAAGCAGCGATGGTCATCGACAAAGGCGCAATCTAGCGCTTCAGTCAGGGTAAAGCTACCTAGTAGCTCTTTATCTAGGCTGAACATTTCAGTGGTGCCGCTTGAGATATTTTCACGTTTAACCATCATTACTAGTACGTAATCGACACCATCACGGTGCACACCTTCAGGCGTTGGATTGCCGTGCTGCGTGCTATTTGCCTCAATACGGAACTGATGCGCTTCAATATGCCAATGAGTATGGCCGCCTAAATCTGAAAAAAGCGCATTGCAAAAACCAACAATCGTTTGAAAGGTTTTACCCTGCACAATAGCACTAGGCATGGCTTCAAATAAACGCGGTATTCCACCATTTAAGCTATTGTAATCGCGCGATTGATAATGTGGCTGGTGTGGCTCGAGCACAATTTTGCCATTTGATGCGCTTAAAACAGCATGACGGCGGCGTCTGTAGCGCCCACCATCGGCCATATATTCATCCAGTGGCATCTGCTGCCAGCTGGCGACAAACTCGGCCCAGTCGTTTAATATGGGTGACGTAATAAGCGCTTTGAACTCACTACTTTTGATAAAGCTAAAGCCAGCGGTTTGAATGGTATTTTTGAGTTGATTCAACATTGCATTATTATCTTATAAAACCTAACAATTTTTTGATAAATAAAGAGTTAAAGATGATTGCAAGCCTGCTAAAAATAATCGCCAAACTATTATTTCGCGTTGAAATCCATGGTATTGAAAACATCCCCGCAGAAAATAAACTGCTGATTGTCGCTAACCATGAATCGTTTTTAGATGGTTTATTGTTAGGCTTATTTTTGCCCAAAAAAGCAACATTTGTTGTGCATACCACTGTGTTAAATAGGTGGGTGTTTCGGCAAATATTGCGCTTAACGCCTTACTTGGCGGTTGACCCAGCCAGCCCGTTAGCCATGAAAAAAGTGATTAAGTTGCTAGAATCTGGCGAAAATGTGGTGATTTTCCCTGAAGGTAGAATCACGCTCACCGGCAGCTTGATGAAAGTGTACGACGGCCCAGGGTTTGTGGCGGCGAAAACGGGTGCAACTATTTTGCCTATCAGGCTAGATGGTGCGGCAGAGTCTTACTTTGGGCGGCTTTCAGGCGCGTACCCACGCAAACTATTGCCAAAAGTAACACTCACTATATTGCCTACTACACAAATTGTTTTGCCAGCCGCAGCACCCAATGAGGTGCAATCAGCCAAAATCAAACGCCGCTTAGCGGGTGAGATGATGCGTAAAGTGATGCAAAATATGCTGTTTCAATCGCAAAAGCCGCGCACATTATTTGGCGCATTTTTAGACGCCATTGATATTCACGGTCGCAAAACCAAGCTGGTGGAAGACATTAACGAAGTAGAAGAAACTTACAGTGATTTACTGAAAAAGACCTTAGCGTTGGGGCGCTTGAGTGCCAAAGTGAGTGCGCCAAATGAAGCGGTTGGCGTGTTGATGCCGAACGTCACAAATACGATTTGCCTGATTTATGGTTTAAGTGCCTTTTCGCGTATTCCTGCCATGCTAAATTACACAGCGGGCACAGCAGGCATACAAAACGCCTGTATTGCCGCAAAAATCACCACGATTATTAGCTCAAAACAGTTTATTGCAACTGCTAAATTAGCTGAAGTGTTAGCCAAACTAGAAAATGTGAATATTGTTTATTTGGAAGATTTAAAACCACGCATGCGCTGGTGGGATAAGCTCTGGCTGATGGGCTTTGCATTGTGGCTGCCGCGCTGTGCCGCAACGAGTCGTGACCCTGAGCAGCCAGCAGTGATTTTATTTACCTCAGGCAGTGAGGGCAAGCCAAAAGGCGTGGTGCACTCACACCGCAGTATTTTAGCCAACATAGCGCAAATACGCGCGGTGATTGATTTTAGCCCAACAGACAAATTTATGATGGTGCTGCCATTATTTCACGCGTTCGGCTTCACTTGCGGCGCGATTATGCCGGTGATTACCGGCACTAAACTCTTTGTATTCCCATCACCTTTGCAATATAAAGTGATCCCCGAAGTGATTTACGACCGTGGCTGTACCGTGTTATTTGGTACCAGTACATTTTTAGGTAATTACGCAAAATTTGCCCACCCTTATGATTTTTATAAATTGCGTTACGTGGTAGCAGGCGCTGAAAAATTGAATGATGAGGTGCGTAAAACCTACCAAGAAAAATTTGGCATTCGTATTTTAGAAGGTTATGGCGCAACAGAGTGCGCACCAGTGCTGGCGGTGAATACCCCAATGGCCAATTTGGCGGGCAGTGTAGGCCCGCTAGTGCCAGGTTTGGAAGCTAAACTAGAGATGATTCCCGGCATTACAAATGGCGGTTTACTCTCTGTGCGCGGCCAAAACGTGATGATGGGC
>JANNBX010000243.1:0-1923 GCA_031385945.1 Methylophilaceae bacterium
ACAGCGCCCAACATCACTTCTTCTGAAAGCTCTTTCGCTTCTGATTCAACCATCATCACTGCTGAGCTTGTTGCCGCAACGACTAAATCCATGTCAGATTCTTTAAGTTGTGAGAAGCTTGGGTTTAATACGTATTCACCATTGATATAACCCACACGTGCCGCGCCTAGTGGGCCGTGGAACGGAATACCTGATAATGACATGGCAGCAGATGCGCCGATAATTGCCGGAATATCTGCATCAATTTCTGGGTCGCTAGACATCACAGTTGCTACCACTTGCACTTCATTCAAAAATGCATCTGGGAATAACGGACGTAATGGGCGATCAATTAAGCGTGATGTGAGTGTTTCTTTTTCTGTAGGGCGGCCTTCACGTTTGAAGAAACCACCTGGGATTTTACCAGCAGCGTAAGTACGCTCCATGTAATCAACTGTTAGCGGGAAAAAGTCTTGACCAGCTTTTACTTCACTTTTAGCAGTAACGGCTACCAAAACTACCGTATCGCCATAGCTTACCATCACAGCAGCATCAGCTTGGCGAGAGATCTCACCTGTTTCAATGGTCAGCGTATGCGCACCAAATTGAATACTTTTTGTAAACTTATTAAACATAACTTTTCCTTTTTTTAAGCGCTAATTCTTTACCTAATTAGCGCAATACAATAAATGCTACTTGTTAAATCTTACTTTTACTTCTCAAACAACCACTAATAAAAAAGCCGCAAAGCAGGCCTAAATGGCTTACTTAACGGCTTCTTGTACTACTTGCAAATACTCACTTAGAATTCTTTTGAGTCAAAGAAATCTAAACTAATTATTTACGTAAACCTAAACTTGTAATCAATGCAGTGTAACGCTCTACACTTTCACCTTTTAAATAATCTAACAAACGACGGCGTTGTGACACCATTGCCAATAAACCACGACGTGAGTGATTATCTTTTTTATTTGTTTTGAAATGCTCAGTAAGGTGAGCAATACGTGCGCTTAACAAAGCCACTTGCACTTCAGGACTACCAGTATCACCTGGTTTTTGTTGATATTGTGCTACTGTTTTTGCGCGGTCTGCCGCTGTAATTGCTGTAAGAGCCATTTTTAATCCTTAAAAAGCGTCAATGTGAGCAGAGCCTAATTCCCTATGAATTAAACCACTTAAACACATTCATTTACGAAGCCAAGTATATTAGAGGTAAATGCTTGAAATATCAAGCATTTAATCCATTACTTGAGCCACAAAGCTTAAGCTGCAACAATCAATCGTTTTGGCGCTATTTTGCAGTCGTCTTGCTGAAATCCCAAACCTAAAAACTGATTTTGCTCACTATACAAACGCAAATCGCCACGTGGAATGACGCCAGAATGCCAAACTGCTTGGCCTTGCAATAAAAACTGGGTTGCTGCATCACCTAAAACGATTTTGGGCAAATGTAAAATCGCTGAGTCAACTGGCAATAGCAATGCGTCACGCGCTTCTGGCTCAAAAGCTTCAAGCTGCTCAATCGTCACAGCTTGCGGCATTAAATAGCCTGCTGTTTCAATGCGGCGTAACGCTGTTAAATGTGCGCCGCAACCTAAGTTTGCGCCAATATCTTCTGCCAACGTGCGAATGTATGTGCCTTTGCTGCAACTTACGGTAATTTGCGCGACATCATTTGCAAAGGAGTTTACTACTATGCTTCGTATTGTTACTTGCCTAGCTTGACGCTCAATATCTACCCCTGCTCTGGCGTATTCATACAACGCCTTACCTTCATGCTTTAGCGCAGAATACCTCGGTGGCACTTGCGAAATCTCACCTAAAAATTGCTGACACGCCAGCTCAAATTGAGCAGATGTCACGTTCACAGGGTTAGTAACCAGCACTTCGCCCTCAGCGTCGCCAGTGGTGGTCGTTTCACCTAGTTTAAGTGTAGCAATATAG
>JANNBX010000266.1:0-17211 GCA_031385945.1 Methylophilaceae bacterium
GGTACGTTAATCACTTCACCACTAGCTAACGGCACATTCGCTGGCATCATGGCGCCGCCGCGCATGATAATGTCGCGGTTATGTGCAAAATAAATGCTTGGTAATTGCAAGTTTTCACGTTCGATATATTGCCAAACGTCCATTTCTGTCCAGTTTGAAATCGGGAACGCGCGGATATTTTCGCCTTTGTGAGAACGAGCGTTATACAAATTCCATAATTCTGGGCGTTGATTTTTCGGGTCCCATTGGCCGAATTCGTCACGGAAACTCATGATGCGTTCTTTAGCACGGGCTTTTTCTTCATCGCGGCGCGCACCACCAATACAACAATCAAAACCATGTTCTTCAATGGCTTCTAATAGCGTGACAGATTGGTGTTTATTGCGTGGCTCGTCAGGTGTTTTTAAAACAACTGTACCGCGTTTCATTGAGTCTACAACGGAGCGCACAATTAAGCGCTCACCAAGCTCGGCTGCACGTTGGTCACGAAAATCAACAACTTCTTTATAATTATGGCCTGTATCAATATGCATTAACGGAAATGGAAATTTGCCAGGGCGAAATGCTTTTTCGGCAAGACGCAAAATACACAGTGAGTCTTTACCGCCTGAAAACAGTAAAACAGGGTTTGAGCATTGCCCAGCAACCTCACGCAAAATATGAATGGCTTCTGATTCTAGCCAATCTAAATGCGATAACGGCTGATGAGATGATTGGTTATTATTTAACATATTCAATAGTTTATAGTTTGTATTTAAAGTAAATTATTTTTTAGCGCAATGGGCTTATTTAACGTGAAGGCCACATTCTTTGCTATCTGGGTTTTCCCACCACCAGCGGCCAGCACGCACATCTTCACCCATGGCTATTGAGCGTGTGCAGGGCGCGCAGCCAATGCTTGGGTAAAATTGATCGTGCAATTTGTTGTATGGCACGTTGTGCAGGTTGATATACGCCCACACCTCTTGCTCAGTCCAATCCGAAAGGGGGTTAAACTTTTCAAGTTGATTGCCATCATCAAACTCGCGTACTGGCAGGCTTGCTCTAGTGGTTGCTTGAGCAGCGCGCATGCCGGTAATCCAAGCTGCTTTGCCTTTTAAAGCGCGTTGTAGCGGCTCGACTTTACGCATATGACAACAGCTTTTACGTAAATCTATGCTTTCGTAAAATGCGTTAATGCCGTTGGTTTTAACGTAAAACTCAACAGTTTGTGCCTGCGGAAAATAAATGCTGAGCTTTGTGTTGTAATGGGCTTCAGTTTCAGCAATTAAATCGTAAGTTTCAATGGGCAAACGGCCTGTATCTAGCGAAAAAATAGTTATATCTAGCTCGTTTTGCAAAATAATATCGGTGAGTACCATGTCTTCAGCGCCAAAACTATTGGCAAAAGTGATGTTTTTAAGCTCATTTGCTGCTGAAGATAATAAATTGAGTGCTTCAGCAGTTTTGCGCGTAACAGTAGCCACTAAATCCGCTGTTAATTCGGGTTTGGTGGCAGGGTTGCTAGCCGATGGCTTGAGCATTGAAACAGCGCCATTCATTGTTAACCAGCCCTGTTGTAGCGTTGAAACACTGGGCGCGGCTCGTCCACAGCACCTTGATAAGGTGCGCTAAAATCATGCAAGCTCGCAAGTGCATCGTGCGCATTACGATCAGCGCGGATTAAAAAACTATCAAAACCTGAGCGTTTTAAAAAGAATAATTGGTCGCGCAGCACGTCACCAAAGGCGCGCAGCTCATTTTTGTAGCCGTAACGGCTGCGCAATAATGTGCCTAGTGAAAATATACGACCATCTGCAAAGCGTTGCACGTGTATTGCAATGATAGGCAGGCTATTCAAATTTGACACAGTAGCCAGTAACGTTTCAATCAATTCGTGCGTATCAATCCATACGCCGATTTCACCGGCTTGTAAGCGCACTTGTAGTGATGCAAAACGGGCAACAAAAACGCTGAGCGGTACAATTACTTTACCTGCTGCTGGAATAATAGTATTAGCGATTTGTTCTGGTGTAGTTGTTTCTTCGCCAGTGAGTTTAAACAGTACAACTTTACCCGCTTGTTTGCGTTCTTCTAAACCGCTTGGCGGTAGTTGAACGGTCACCCAGTCATTTTCAGCGATAGTTGCAATGCTGTTATGCAATTTAATTAAGTTACTCATGCGGCAACTCCTTCTTTTGCATGCTCATCTTTTGCATAGACGTGTGCTTTAAACGGCGGCACACCTAAACGGCGCACAGTATCAATAAAGCGTTCTTCAGGTGTACGCTCTTTTACATACACATCAATCAGTTTTTGCACCACAGTTGGCATTTCTTCTGCAGAGAAAGAGGGGCCAATCACCGCACCAATACTGGCGTCATTACCTTGTTTGCCGCCAATGGACACTTGATACCACTCAGAGCCGTCTTTATCAACGCCCAAAATACCAATATGCCCAACATGGTGATGACCACAGGCATTCATACAGCCCGAAATATTGAGCTCTAACTCGCCAATATCATGTAGGTAATCAAGGTTATCAAACTGCATTTGAATCGCTTCTGCAATAGGGATGCTCTTAGCATTTGCAAGGCTACAAAAGTCGCCGCCTGGGCAACAAATAATATCTGTTAACAAGCCAATATTTGGTGTTGCTAGACCATTTGCACGGGCTTTTTCCCATACTGCAAATAAATCGCTTAATTTTACATCGGCTAAAATTAAATTTTGCTCATGCGAAACACGTAGTTCGCCAAAGCTGTATTCAGCGGCCAAATCAGCCACTGTATGCATTTGGCTGCTGGTAGCATCGCCTGGTGCTTTGCCGTGAGGCTTGAGCGATAAAGTGACCGCACGGTAACCAGCTGTTTTATGGGCATGCACACAGCGTTTTACCCATGCTGCAAATGCTGGATTGCTGGCAATTGCAGCATCGAAACTTGCATCGTGCGTTGGCAAAGTAGCGTAGGGCATGGTTTCAAAGTGTTTGCCCACGCGTATCAATTCAGCTTGGGTAATGGTGTTAGGCGCATCTTTTAAATGCGCCCATTCGGCTTCAACTTGTTCTTTAAACGCATCAATGCCTAAGGCTTTAACTAAAATTTTAATACGTGCTTTATAAGCGTTATCGCGACGACCGTGTAAGTTATAAACGCGGATAATTGCTTCGCAGTAGGTGAGCGCATGCTGCCACTCTAAATGCTCACGAATCACTGAGCCTAAAATTGGTGTACGACCTAAACCGCCGCCAACCCATACTTTTATAGCGAGTTTGCCAGCACTGTCGGTATAAAACTCCATGCCAATATCATGTGCTTGCACAATGGCACGGTCCTGTTTTGTACCCGAAACGGCAATTTTAAATTTACGTGGCAATAAAGCAAACTCAGGGTGAAACGTGCTCCATTGACGCATAATTTCAGCCATCGCGCGCGGGTCGATTACCTCATCTGGCGCAATACCTGCAAATTGGTCGGTTGTAATATTGCGAATACAATTACCTGAGGTTTGAATAGCATGCATTTCAACCGTAGCAAGCTCAGCCAAAATTTCAGGCACATCTTCTAACTTAGGCCAATTTAATTGCAAGTTTTGACGTGTTGAAAAGTGACCATAATCTTTGTCGTATTTTTTTGTGATGTCAGCTAATTTGTGTAGTTGCTTAGCTGATAACATGCCGTAAGGCACAGCAATACGTAACATTGGCGCGTGGCGTTGAATATAAAGGCCATTTTGCAGGCGCAGTGGGCGGAACTCTTCATCCGTTAATTCACCCGCTAAAAAGCGACGTGTTTGGTCGCGGTATTGAGTTACGCGCTCGTCGACAATTTGTTGATCTAGTTCATCATATTTATACATTTTTGCTACTCACTCGTTAATTCAATTTGATTTTTTATTATATTTTTTGCAACTCAATATTTTAATGCAAAACTAGCTTGAAGCCCACAAATATCAAGATGAGCGCTAAGGCAATACGCACCCAATGCTCAGCTACTTTTGCAGTTAAATGACTGCCTATATAAATACCGGGGATGGAGCCTATCAACAACGTACCTAAAAGGCTGTAGTCAACCGTACCAATTGATGCGTGGCCTAAACCTGCTACTAACGTGAGCGGTACTGCATGTGCAATATCTGAGCCAACAATCGTGTTAATCGGTACTTTTGGGTACAAAATTAGCAATGCGGTTACCCCCAAAGCACCTGCGCCCACTGAGGTCAGTGTGACTAAAAAGCCTAAAATCAAGCCTAAAATAATGGTAAGTGCAGGTACATATTTTGTGTCAATTAAGTGCTCATTTTTAGCTAAATTTGCCAGCTGATTACGAAATAACACCGAAAATGACGTAATAATCAGTGCGATGCCTAGCCAAAACTTAATAGTACTAACCGATGCATCAGACGCAATATCAGCATTTCTTAAGTATAAAGTTGTTAGAATTGCCGCTGGGATGCTGCCGTAAGCCAGTAATCTAACCATTTTCCAATCAATATTACCAAGTTTGCCGTGTGCAAAAATACCAACTGATTTAGTGATTGAAGCGTACAACAAATCAGTGCCTACGGCAAAAGCAGGTTTTACATGAAAAATTAATACTAAAATTGGCGTCATTAAAGAGCCGCCACCCACGCCGGTTAAGCCAACTAAAACACCAACGATAAACCCTGCAATAATATAGCCATATTCCATAACGAATGCGAAACTTTGATTATCAATAAAGCGCGTAATATAGCAGTGTTGAATATATTTGTTTAATAACGTGTTATTCTAGTTATCGAACTTTTCATTATATAGAATAGGCCAAACTTAAGATTGACTAACAGATGAAATTACACCAACTAAAATATATTCGAGAAGTGGCTAGCCGAGGTCTTAATATCTCTGTTGCAGCTGAGTCATTACATACTTCACAGCCTGGCGTGAGTAAACAAATTCAATTGCTTGAAGAAGAGTTGAACCTACAAATTTTTCAACGTAATGGCAAGCGCTTGGTTGGTATTACCGAGCCTGGTGAGCAGGTAATACGCCTTGCAGAACGTGTGCTCCGAGATATGGATAATATCAAAAAAGTGAGCCAAGAGTTCACGACTGAAGCGACTGGTAGCATTACAATTGCTACCACTCACACGCAGGCGCGTTACCGATTACCTGCTGCTATTAAAACATTTGTGGCGGAGTTCCCTAACGTAAAACTTAATATTCACCAAGGTAGCCCGCTGCAAGTGGCCGAACAAGTGCAAAGAGGCGAGGCAGATATTGGCATTGCTACTGAAACGATCAGCGATTTTGATGAGCTTTTATGCCTGCCAAGTTATCAATGGAACCGTTGCGTGATTGCGCCACACGGGCATCCATTGTTAAGTGAATTGCCTCTTACGCTCAAGAAAATGACGCAATACCCACTGATTACCTATGACTTTGCGTTTACAGGTGGTAGTTTGGTCACTAAAACCTTTGAAAAAGAAGGTCTTACGCCCAACGTGGTGCTTACCGCAATCGATGCAGATGTGATTAAAACTTATGTAGGCTTAGGTTTGGGTATCGGTCTGCTAGCTAATATGGCTTATGACACTGAGCGCGATAGCCATTTAGCCATGCTAGATGCGAGTCATTTGTTTGCACCCAGCACCACTTATGTGGGCATACGCCGTGATGCGTATTTGCGCGGATTTATGTACCGTTTGATTGAAATATTGAGCCCACACTACGACAAACGGGCTGTGAATATTGCCTTAGGCAATTATTAGCTTTTGTAGACATTTATCGTTTATTGGAATTGTGTATGAAAACAGCTATTTTTTACCCGTTTGTCAGTTTGATTTTATTGCTTGCTGGCTGTGTAACAAAGCCAGTTATCGCAGACACAAATGCTGTTACTGCGATATATGAGGTACAAGTCAACGACGGCGTGAGCTATCAAGATGTGATTGACAGCTTAAAATCACTTAGTGAGGGCGAAAACTATGTAAACCCGGCTAATTTTCCGATCCACGAGCAAATGAAAAAGCGCGACATTGATCCGCAAGGTATTAAAGAAGTGCGAGCTTATTGTAATTTAGGTCAAGGCACAGAGATTATTTTAGATCATCCAGAGTTTTTGGTATATGCGCCTTGCCGTATCGCGATTTACGAAAAACCAGACGCTAATCAACAACGTAAACTTTACTTGGCTTTAGCGCGTCCAACTTTTGATTTGAAAAACATTAAAAACCCAACACCACGAGCTCAAAAAGCAGCTCTTCAGCTTGAAGAAACGCTGATCCGTATCATCAACAAGGCTAAGCGCGGCGATATTTAACTAGTCCATAAAACCAACATGAAAACCTCCCAAAACATACTGACCTTAGTACTAGCTAGCTTAGCGGCTTTAGCACCTTTTGCTATTGATACTTATTTGCCTGCATTTCATGTAATGGGTGCAGAGCTTGTTGCTACTGATTTAGAGATTCAGCAAAGCTTAACTTTTTACTTGTTACCATATGCATTGATGACGTTGTGGCATGGTGCGATTTCAGACGCGATAGGGCGTATCACCACAATCAAATGGGGCTTAACCATTTTTATTCTTTCTAGTATTGGTTGCGCATTTGCACCTAACGTTGAAACGCTGTGGTTTTTTAGAGCGCTACAGGGCGCTAGTGGTGGGGCGGGTAATACAGTGGCGCGTGCCATGGTACGCGATTTATTTGAGGGCGCACAAGCTCAGCGCGTAATGGCTACCGTGCAAATGTTATTTGGCATTGCGCCAGCCGTAGCGCCTATTATTGGTGGAGTTTTGTTGGGTTTTCATTGGCAGAGTATATTCATCTTTTTAGCTTTGTATGCAGCGCTCAGTTTGTGGGCAGCAAGCCGATTTTTACCTGAAACTATGCCAGCCGAAAAGCGTATGAAGTTATCTGCTAAAAATGTTTTAGCTAGCTACAAAACGTTATTTGGTGATGCTGAATTCAGAAAGTTAAGCTTAGCAATTGGTGCTAATTTTTCGGGATTTTTTATTTATGTTTTAGCTAGCCCTGTTTTTTTGAGTAAACATTTGGGATTATCGCCGCAGCAATATGGTTACTTATTCGTCCCTACTGTTATCGGCATGATTACAGGATCGTACCTTGCAAAACTTGCTGCAGGGCGGCATGGCGCGGGCTGGGTTATTAAAGTATCGTATGCTTGGATGAGCTTTATTACGTTAACAAATATTTTAATTTGTTACTTTTTACCTGTTCAAGTCGTCAGTAATATATTGCCAATTGCATTATTTAATATAGGCATGGCGCTATCGTCGCCAGTATTGTCGCTGGCTGCACTTGATAGGCACCCCAAAATACGTGGCACTGCAGCTTCTGGCCAAGCTTTTGTAATGATGATGGTTTCTACGGTTTCTGCTGGTTTGGTAGTACCTTATGCATGGGGAAGCCCGTTAGGGTTGGCGCTCGCATCATCCGCATTTTTATTATTAGGCTTAGCGAGTATTAGCCAAACTAAACTTTGGAAAAGTATAGCAGAGTAGCTAAACTCGCTGGCTGATGAAAAAATATTTAAAAACTATTTTACTAAACTTTAAAAATTGATTAATTACAACCAGATCTAGTTAATCAGATCTTGTTAATCAAGTCATACGTATAAGTGTATGACTTGATTGATGAAACTATAAACAGTAATTGATTAGCCCATTTGTAGAGCTGTCAAATTTAATCGCTTTTTCACCTGATTTTAACTGTGGCAAAATGCCCGCTGCCAGTTGTTTGCCGAGTTCAACACCCCATTGATCATAAGAATTGATGTTCCAAATAATGCCTTGTACAAATATTTTATGTTCGTATAGAGCAATCAATTTGCCTAGTGTTTTAGCGTCTAGTTTGTTAAATAAAATCGTAGTGGTAGGGCGGTTACCTTCAAAAACTTTATGTGGCAGTAGCACTTCGAGCTCAGTTTCTGGCATATTTTGGCTTAATAATTCAGCCTTAGCCTCGTCGTATGTTTTGCCATTCATTAGCGCACTCGTTTGCGCAAAGCAGTTAGCAAGTAATATTTTGTGGTGTTCATCTCCACAGCTGCCCATTTTGTATTGGCTGTGAGTTGGCATCATAAAATCACAAGGTATCAGTTTATTTCCTTGATGTATTAGTTGGTAAAACGCATGCTGGCCGTTAGTACCTGGTTCACCCCAAATAATTGGGCCAGTTTTGCAGTGTACTTTATTGCCTTCTCGGTCAATAAATTTACCATTGCTTTCCATATCTGCTTGTTGCAAATAAGCTGGAAAGCGGTTCATACCTTGGTCGTAAGGCAAAATAGCTTGTGAATCACAATGGAAAAAGTTGTTATACCAAACGCCCAACATAGCCATAATCACTGGCATATTTTGCTCTAGTGGTGCGGTTTTGAAGTGTTCATCCATTTCAAAGCCACCTTCAAGTAGCGCCTCAAAGTTATCCATACCCACGTATAGCGCAATAGATAAACCAATCGCGCTCCACAATGAGTAACGCCCACCTACCCAGTCCCAAAATTCAAACATGTTACGTGCGTCAATACCAAACGTGCTAACTGCCTTAGCATTGGTTGATAATGCCACAAAGTGCTTGGCAATATGAATATCTTCCTTGGCTGCAGTTAAAAACCATTGGCGCGCTGAAAGCGCATTGGTCATGGTTTCTTGTGTGGTGAATGTTTTAGAAGCTACGATAAATAGTGTAGTTTCAGGGTTACAAATTTCAAGCACTTGCGCTAGGTGCGCGCCATCAATATTAGATACAAAATGTGCATTCAACCCTTTTTGTGCATAAGGTTTAAGCGCATTACACACCATAACTGGCCCTAAGTCAGAACCACCAATACCAATATTCACAATATCTGTTACACGTTTACCCGTATAGCCTAGGTGTTTACCGCTTCGTACGCTATTTGAAAAGTCACGCATGTGTAATAAGACACGTTTAATATCTGGCATTACATCTTTACCATCTACAAAAACTGGATGTTTGCTGCGGTTGCGTAGTGCGGTATGTAGTACAGCACGGTTTTCAGTAAAGTTGATTTTTTCACCAGCAAACATGCGGTCTCGCCAAGATTCAACTTGTGAGTCGCGCGCTAATTTAAACAGTAAATTAAGCGTTTCTTGATTAGTGCGATGCTTTGAGTAATCAAATAAGATATCACCAAATTGCATTGAAAAGTCATCAAAGCGATTAGGGTTTTCAGCAAACAATTCGCGCATGTGCGTGTTTGATATAGCTTGATAATGGTTGTTTAATTCTTGCCAAACAGGGCATGTCGTTGGGTTAGTCATTATTGTTTTAATCGATGGTTTGTTTGAGTGTTTTGTTTAATAAAAAAATTAAAGCATAAAGCCTTATTTTAGCTGAAGTATAAGCCCAGCTAAAGGCGGTAATGTGACATTTATAGATTGAGTGTGACCACCCCAAGCAATATTTTCGCTATGTACACCAGCGCCATTGCCTTTATTGCCGCCACCATAAGAGTCAGCATCGCTATTAAATACTTCATGATAGTAACCCGCTTGCGGTACACCTAAACGATAACCAGCGCGTAAAACAGGCGTAAAGTTTAGTAAAATCAATACGATATGACCATTTCTTGCGCGGCGGATAAAGCTAACAATAGATTGGTCAGTATCGTGACAATCTAGCCATTCAAAACCATGCGATTCAAAATCTAGCTCATACAGCGCGGGAATATTTTTATATAGACTATTAAGATCATGACTCAGTAATTTAACACCTTGATGACCATTTTTTTCGTTCAGCAAATGCCAATCAAGGCTCATGTTCACGTTCCACTCACGCGCCATGCCGAACTCATTACCCATAAAGTTAAGTTTTTTGCCAGGACTAGTCATTTGATAGGTCAGTAGCAAGCGTAAATTGGCAAACTTTTGCCACTCATCACCTGGCATTTTATCTAGTAACGATTTTTTGCCGTGTACTACTTCATCATGTGAAAACGGCAATACAAAGTTTTCAGAGTAGGCGTATAGCTGACCAAACGTTAATTTGTCATGGTGGTAGCGTCTATGCACAGGGTCATTTTGAATATAAGCCAGTGTGTCGTTCATCCAGCCCATATTCCATTTCATACTGAAGCCCAAGCCGCCTAAATAAACAGGGCGTGACACCATAGGCCATGCGGTAGACTCTTCAGCAATTGTTAATACACCACTAAAGTCTTCATTCACCATTAAATTCAATTGTTTCAAAAACTCAATGGCTTCTAAGTTTTCGCGGCCGCCAAATTTATTGGGTATCCATTCACCAGCTTTGCGTGAGTAGTCTAGGTACAACATTGACGCCACTGCATCTACGCGTAAGCCGTCAATGTGAAATTCTTTTAACCAAAAGTAAGCGTTGGAAATCAGAAAGTTACTCACTTCATTACGGCCATAATTGAATATTAACGTGCCCCAATCTTGGTGTTCGCCTAGGCGAGGGTCTTCATGCTCATAAAGCGCGCTGCCGTCAAAACGTGCAAGCGCCCAATCATCTTTAGGAAAATGCCCTGGCACCCAGTCTAGTAGTACGCCTATGCCTGCTTGGTGGGCTGTATCAATTAAAAAGCGTAAATCATCGGGCGAGCCAAAACGATTGGTTGCAGCAAAATAACCCGTAACTTGATAGCCCCAAGACTCATTCAATGGGTGCTCAGCAAAGGGTAGTAATTCAATGTGCGTATAGCCCATTTCAACTACATAAGGGATCAGCCGCGCAGCAATTTCGCGATAAGTGAGTGGCTCGCCATCACCAGTGCGCTGCCATGAGCCTAAATGCGCTTCATAACAGTTAAATGGCGCATGTAGCCAATCAGCTTTTTGGCGTTTTTCTAGCCAATCTGCATCTTGCCATTCATATTGATTTGTTTTAGTGACGACTGCCGCTGTGCCAGGTCGCTGCTCAAAACTAAATCCAAACGGGTCAGCTTTGGTTAAAATTGCACCTGTATTGCGGTTTCGAATTTCAAATTTATAAAGATCGCCAATGTTAATTTGAGGAATAAAAATCTCCCAAACACCTGAGCCACCGCGCACACGCATGCTATTTACGCGGCCATCCCACTGGTTAAACGGTCCAACCACACTGACGCGCTCAGCACCTGGCGCCCAAACCGCAAATCGAACACCTTGTACACCTTCATGCAAGCATGCGTGCGCACCAAAGCTGTTATAAGCCTCTTTTAGTCGACCTTCAGAAAATAAATGCAGCTCATCGTCAGATAAGATAGGCGCAAAACTGTAGGCGTCTATCACCTCTATTGTGTGGCCGTGACGCTCAATTTTTAGTCGACATGGCATTGCAGGTGATGTTTTACCAGTCCAGCTAAAAAAGCCATCAGTATGTTGACGCTCAAGTGGTTGCCAGCCTGATTTTGTTTCAATTGAAACGGTTTCGGCATAAGGAAAAAAAGCTCGAAAAACAAATGTTTTAGCAACTGCATGCAGCCCCAAAAAGCTAAACGGATCGTGATGCCTTGCATTCAAGATTAAGTCTAGTTGATGTTGTTCGTTAGATTTAGTCAAAATATTACTCTTTAAGATAATTATTTGTGAGAAGTCAGCTAGATTATAACGCGATATTCTGCCTATAATACGTCTAATGCTGGGCTTTTAATTTTAATGCTTAGTCTAAGCGTTTAAAACACTATCACGCAGAGTTATTGCCCGTAAAAGGCGTTTAATCGCTACGTAAAAATATCTTTGGAGGAGGGCAAATCATGGCACACGATGCTGGTTCATCACGTTTCATTAGTACACTTACAAAAAATTCTGTTGCACTCATTCTGGCTGGCGGTAAAGGCAGCCGATTAAAAGATTTAACACGTTGGCGAGCTAAACCTGCCGTACCTTTTGGTGGCAAATTTCGTATTATCGACTTTCCCTTATCTAATTGTATCAACTCAGGTATTCGCCGTATTGGCGTTGTGACTCAATACCAATCACATAGTCTAATGCGTCACATGCAGCGTGGCTGGGCTTTTTTGAGCGGCGAGTTTGATGAGTTTATTGACTTACTGCCTGCGCAACAGCGAGAAACAGAAGAGTGGTATCAAGGTACTGCTGATGCTGTGTATCAAAACTTGAATGAATTACGGACAGCAAAGCCTGAATATGTCGTAATTTTAGCAGGCGATCACATCTATAAAATGGACTATGGTCAAATGTTAGCTTGCCATGTGCGTAATAATGCGGACATGACGATTGGCTGTTTGAATGTGCCGCTCGAAGAGGCTAAAGGTTTTGGCGTAATGGCAGTAGATGACGAAGATCGTATTATTGAATTCGCTGAGAAGCCAGATAACCCTAAACACATGCCAGGTGACACAACACAAGCCCTCGCCAGCATGGGTATTTATGTATTTAACGCAGAGTTTTTATATCAAGAGCTCATTCGTGATGCAGATGATCCAAATTCAACACATGATTTTGGTAAAGATATTATTCCTCGTTTAATTGCTCAACACCGCGTGGTTGCGCATCGTTTTAGCGACAGCTGTGTAGGCGCGGCTGACAATTTTTTCTATTGGCGAGATGTGGGCACGATAGATGCTTATTGGGAAGCGAACATGGAGTTAACTAAAGTCACGCCTGAGCTTAATTTATACGATAAAAACTGGCCGATCTGGACATACCAAGAACAATTACCTCCAGCTAAATTTGTATTTAACGATGACGGTAGGCGCGGCTCAGCAACTGATTCACTCATTTCTGGCGGCTGCTTAATCAGCGGTAGCAGGGTGCATAGCTCAGTATTATTTTCTAATGTTCGTGTGCATAGTTATGGCGATATTGAGTCCTCAGTGATTATGCCAAACGTGGTAATTGAGCGTAACGTGAAGCTTAAGCGTTGTATTGTAGATAAAGGCTCTGTAATACCAGAGGGTATGCAAATTGGCTTTGATGTTGTAGAGGACAAAAAGCGTTTTGTGGTATCTGAAAGTGGAATTACTTTAGTAACTGCTGATATGTTGGGTCAAAAAACGCACCGTATTCGCTAATGTAGCGCGCAAGTTATCACTGCTAAAGTGTTTGTTGATAACGGTACAGTGATTAGCAGGGGTTAATCACTGTTTATTGTGAAATTTTTTAATGTGCTTGTGTAATATTTTTATAATCATGAAGTAACTTGTGATGCGAACATTTATGAGCGTTTTTTCGTGCACCTAATTAAAATAAATCGCGCATTACAAATTATTACTGAAAAATTGCTATCAATATCAGGGTAATTATCTGAATACGTCGTATAAATTTGCATGGCTAAAAATATATATGCAAATAAAAAGTTTTATAAATTGATTAAGAGTTTTTAAAAATGACTGAAAAACCGAAGCTGTTGTTAAATTTGTACTGGCACATGCATCAGCCAGATTATCGTGATAGCGTAACAGGCGATTTTGTATTGCCTTGGACTTACCTGCATGCCATCAAAGATTATTCTGACATGGCTTACCATTTAGAAGCGAATACCAAAGCTAAAGTGAGTTTTAACTTTGTGCCTATTTTGCTTGATCAGCTTGAAGACTATGCTGAGCAATTTAAGACAGGCATCATTAAAGACCCAATGCTGCGTTTGTTGAGTTCGCCAAATCTTGACAAAATTTCGCGCCAAGAACGCCGCTTAATTAAGTCGAGCTGCTTTAAAAATTACCACGAAAAAATGCTTAAGCCGTATCCAGCTTACCAGCGTTTGTTTGATTTACACCAATCATTATTTGGTGATGGTTATGACAACACTTTATATCTGTCTGGCCAGTATTTAGCTGACTTAATTGTGTGGTATCACTTGGCTTGGATGGGCGAAAGCATTAAAAAGAACCATTATTTAGTGCAGCGCTTAATTGAAAAATCTAACCAGTTTGATAATGAAGATCGATTAAATTTATTCAAATTGATTGGTGAGATTGTTACTGACATCATTCCACGATATAAAAAACTGGTTAAATCAGGCCAAATTGAAATATCTAGCACGCCTGATACGCACCCAATTTTACCGTTACTACTTGATTTCACAACTACTTTTGACGCTATGCCTAATGCTAATATGCCGCAAAATTATCAATATTCTGGTGGCAAACTGCGTGCAAGACGCCATATTGAAATGGCACAACTATCGCACAAAGCACGTTTTGGGCAGGCGCCAACTGGTTTTTGGCCTGCTGAGGGAGCAGTTTCACATGCATCACTCAGCTTAATGGCTGAACACGGTATTGCATGGGCGGCCACTGGCGAGGCAGTATTGGCGAATAGTTTGATAAAAAGCGGTGTGGCGCTCACTAATAAAATTGATTATTTATACGAGCCGTATCGTGTTGGTGATAAAGATCACAATATTGTGTGCTTTTTTAGAGATGATTCACTGTCAGACAAAATTGGATTTGAATACTCAAAAATACATAGTGGTGCGGCAGTCAGTGATTTCGTAAGTCACCTAGAAGGTATTTATCACGCATATCCGACTGATAAAAGTGCTGTAGTAAGCGTTATTTTAGATGGTGAAAATGCTTGGGAATACTATCCTTACAACGGCTATTATTTCTTAACTGAGTTATATGCGGCGCTATCTGATCATCCTTATATTTCGATGACTACGCCAACTGAGGCTCTTAAAACGCTAGATAAGGAAAAAGTGGCTATTAAAATATTGCCAGAAATCAGTGCAGGTAGCTGGGTTTATGGCAGTTTTAGTACTTGGATAGGCTCGCCAGATAAGAATAAAGCGTGGGATTTACTCTGTGAAGCGAAGCGTGCTTACGATAGCGTGATTAAAACTAGTCAATTAAGCGCAGCAGAGTTAGTTACTTGCGAGCGTCAGTTGGCTATTTGCGAAGGCTCAGACTGGTTTTGGTGGTTTGGGGATTATAACTCGAACGATAGCGTGAGCAGTTTTGATGCTTTGTATCGCCGCAATTTAAGCAATTTATATACTTTGCTTAAATTGCCAGTGCCATTGAGTCTGAATCGCACCATCAGCCAAGGCAGTATTGAAGCGGCAACGCATGACGGCGTAAGCGGCGCTATGCGTCGTGGACAAGAATCAATCGCTTAATTAGTCACAAATAGCCATGAAAAAACCTAATCATCCAAAAGAAGAGTTAATAATAAGAAAGTAACATAATGAAACTCTCAAACGCGCAACAACGTAAAGCTGGCGTGCTGTGCCACATTAGCTCATTGCCCAACAGTGTGCCGGTAGACCCACTCGCTAATACAAGCTCAGCTACAGGTGATTTAGGTTTATCCGCTTATCGATTCGTCGACTTTTTAAACCATATTGGTGCAAGTGTTTGGCAAACTCTGCCAATTAACATGCCTCATGCAGATAATTCACCTTATCAGTGTGTTTCTGCGTTTGCTGGAAACCACCAGTTTATCAGCCTTGAAAAGCTAATAGAGCAGGGGTTGTTGACTAGTGCTGATTTAACAATAGATGCTAGCCAAAATAGACCTGCATTATTTAAAAAAGCTTACGCTAACTATCAGCAATCAGGTTCTGAAGCATTAAAAATAGCGTACCCATCATTTTGTCGTAAAAATAGCCACTGGTTAAATGACTACGCACTTTTTTGTATTTTACGTGAACAACATGGCTTTGCATGCTGGAACGCTTGGCCAAAAAAATATCGCGACCGTGATAAAACAGCACTCGATACCTTTAAAAAAGTTAACCATGACGCATTAGCAATTGTTAAATTTACGCAGTTTTGCTTCTTTGAACAATGGCACGCGCTAAAAAGCTACGCAAACCAGCACGGTGTAGCAATTTTTGGTGACATACCCATTTTTGTCGCATACGACAGCGCGGATGTTTGGGCGCACTCTGAGTTATTTAAGCTCAATAAACACAAGCAAATGACGGTAGTGGCTGGTGTGCCACCTGATTATTTTTCAGCGACAGGCCAGCGCTGGGGTAACCCGCATTACGATTGGGTAAAAATGCGCGCTACCAGCTTTAAATGGTGGGTACAGCGCATGGCTACTCAAAATGCACTGTTTGATTTAGTACGTATTGATCACTTTCGCGGGCTTGAAGCCGCGTGGGAAATACCAGCAGATGAACCAACAGCGATGAACGGTACATGGGTGACTGCGCCAGGCGATGCGCTTTTACGGAAACTAACGAATAGCTTTCCTGATTCAGTGTTAATTGCAGAGGATTTAGGCGTGATTACGCCAGCAGTGACTGATTTAAAAGATAAATTTGCGCTACCTGGCATGAAAATACTGCATTTTGCATTTGGTGGCCAAGACGATAACCCGTACTTGCCACAACACATTACGCCCAACAGCGTGGCCTACACTGGCACACACGATAATGACACTAGTCTAGGCTGGTATTTAGCCATGCCACAGCATGAAAAAAACTATTTGCATGGATATTTGCAAACTGACACGCCAAATATGCCTTACGCTCTAAATCAATTAGCGCTGAATACTAATGCTAATTTAGTGATTATTCCCATGCAAGATATTTTAGGCTTAGATAGTACCCACCGTATGAACACGCCCGGCACATGCGATGGTAATTGGCATTGGCGCTTTGACTGGGCGCAACTCCAACCCGTACATAGCCGCCAAATCGCTGAGGCAATTGCAGCTTCAGGCCGAGTTGTACAGCATTAAATATGGCGCTAGCAATTGGTATCGATATCGGTGGCACCAATTGTAGAATTGGCGTAGTTGACGGCTTGCAAGTCATTGACGAAACACGTTTTGAAGCTAACTTCTCACAAATCTGCCAACAAAATAGCCCAGAAATCGCATGGCAAATCATTCTGCAAACCATGCAGCAAGCTATTTCTAAGGTGCTCGCGAAATATCCTGCTGTTCAATCTATCGGCATCGGCTTCCCTGGTTTTATAGCGCCCATCACAGGCAATATCGCGCAATCACCTAATTTACCAGGGTTAAAAGACGTTAATTTAGGCGCTGATTTAAGCCAACTTTTAGGCCTAAATGTAGTGGTTGAAAATGACGCATTAGCCGCCGCTTATGGTGAATACTGCCTAATCGGTAAACCCGCACACGGTCTTATTTACATAGGTTTAGGCACCGGAGTTGGTGGCGGTTTAATTTTAAACGGCCAACCTTATCAAGGCCAACATGGTGTGGCTATGGAGGTAGGGCATATCATCACCGCGCCAAACACTCGCCAATGCGGTTGCGGTAATCTTGGCTGCATGGAAACCTATGCATCAGCCACTGGTGTGAGTTTGAGTTATTTTGA
>JANNBX010000032.1:0-2051 GCA_031385945.1 Methylophilaceae bacterium
TGTTAGGTGAAAGCAACATACAGCGCGCAGGCTGGTTTGTAGCATTTTTTGTATTAGCAACGGTGATTGATTTTGGCGCTGCAGCGTTTGACCCTGCGCAAGGCTTTTGTTTGACGAATGGTTATTGGGGGCTAATTCCTAGTTATGCTGCTATGTGGTTAGGTGGCATGTGGCTCGCTAAGCAGGTAGATGCGTTTGACGCGTTTAAATTTGCAGCGGTGAGTATGCTAACAAGCTTTATTGCGTTTGTGATTTCAACGCAAACTTACTATTTGTTTTCGGGTAGATTCCCTGCTGAGGGCGTTATTGAATCGATGAAACACGGTTGGGAATATTTGCCAGGTTGGATGGGTTTCTCTGCGATGTATTTTGTGTTTATTTGGGCGGCGGTGATGTTAGCGCGCCAACTTAAGATATTCGCGTCTGCGAAAGTATAATTATTTTCATCTGCAAAAGGTTGATTTTAATTTAACGCATTTTAGGTCGCTCACGCAGCCTTTTTTATTGGTACTTGTTTGTAAATGAATCCACTTAAAAATCCACATGCTTACAGCGATAGCGAGCAAGCAGCCATCTATACAGTGATGGCTGAGCGGCGCGATGTGCGGCATTTTTTGCCCACGCCTGTTGCGCCTGAAACGCTCACTAAAGTTTTAAAAGCGGCTCACCTTGCCCCGAGTGTGGGGCTAATGCAGCCTTGGCGTTTTATACGAATAACCGACAACACTATTCGCAAAGCTATTCATAAGCTGGTAGATGAAGAGCGCATTAAAACCGCCCAGGCAATTGGCGAGTATGAGACTGCTGCGCGCATGGCCGAGTTTTTGCGACTTAAAGTGGAGGGTGTTTTAGAATGCGGCGAATTATTGGTAGCAACATTGTGCAACGACCGCGAAAAGAATATTTTTGGCCGCCGCACGCTACCAGAAATGGATATTGCATCTGTGAGCTGCGCCATACAAAATATGTGGCTGAGCGCCCGCGCTGAGGGTTTGGGGCTAGGCTGGGTGAGTATGTTTGACCCTGTAAAGTTGAGCGCGTTATTAGATATTCCGGAAGGTGCAAAACCCATTGCGGTGTTGTGTATCGGACACGTGAATAGTTTTTACAAAGAGCCTATGCTACTTGAAACACAGTGGACTACAGCAAAAACACTCGATGAAATGGTCATGGAAAACGGTTGGGTTACTTAAATGTATACGCGCATTATTTGTTTAACGACTGAAACAGTTGAAGTACTGTATTTACTGGGAGAACAAGACAGGATTGTTGGCATTTCTGGCTATACAACCAAACCTGCAGAGGCACGCCGCGACAAGCCAAAAGTATCAGCATTTACTAGCGCCAAAATAGATAAAATTTTAGAGCTAAAGCCTGATTTAGTACTCACATGTACCGATTTGCAGGCTGATATTGCAGCGAGTTTGATAAAAGCAGGCGTTGAAGTGCATGCATTTAATCAACGCTCAATCGCTGAAATTCTTAAGATGATTTTGACCATCGGTTGTTTAATTGGCGCTCAAGATAAAGCCAAACAGCTTGTGCTGACATTAGAAACCAATATCGCTAATGTTAAAGCGAAAATCAATCCACTGGCCAGCAAACCGCGCATTTACTTTGAAGAGTGGGACGAGCCGACGATTACTGGCATACGCTGGGTTAGCGAGTTGATTGAGTTGGCGGGTGGTGTGGATTGCTTTGCAGAATTATCTCAATTTAATAGCGCAAAAGACCGCGTGATACAACAAAATGATGTGATTGCCAAACAGCCCGATATTATTATTGGCTCATGGTGCGGCAAAAAATTTCAGCCTGAATTGGTGAAAAACCGAGCAGGTTGGCAAGATTTGCCAGCAGTTAAAACAGGGGCAATCTTTGAAATAAAATCAGCGGATATTTTGCAACCTGGACCATCGGTGATCACCGATGGCTTAGTACAATTGCAGCGCATCATATTAAATTGGCAGCATTAAAGCACTTATTTGGTGCGATAAAAGTGATCAGTCTGCGCACTTAATCTATATTCATTTTAATAACATATTGATTTTACT
>JANNBX010000042.1:0-11240 GCA_031385945.1 Methylophilaceae bacterium
ATGCTAATTGTAAAAGCAACATCTAAGTCGTTTTGACGTGTTTTACCAGATACAGTTAGGTAGTTAGGTAGCAAGCCTGTAGTAATGTTGCTTTGTGAGTCACTGTCTGTGCCGTTTGAACCACCGATGAATTTACCACCGTAACCATTAGCGAATGAGTCACCGCTAAAATTTGTATGTGTGTAGTATGTGTTAACAATACCACCGATGTCTAAAGTCCAATCACCAGCTGGAATTACAATACCAGCGTTTGCGCTTGTAGCAGCAGCTAGTAAAGCTGATGCAACTGCTAAACCTAATTTCTTGTTCATATAAATCTCCTTATTGCGTTTAAATTAGCCATTGGCCTGCTTACAATTTTTAACAATGTGTTTGCAAACCAATAGTGTCGCTTAACTCTCTTTTGAGAAGTTGACCTTATTATGCATAACAGGGCGGTTTTAGCGCAAACACTAACTGACTTTGAGATGACTTAGCTGTTAATTTGTTGTTTTTCTGCAACACTGAATATTTGCCAAATAATCCCAGCATCAAAATTTACCAACTAAATAAGCGCTAATGTTTCTTTCAGTAAATTTGCGTCGTAATCACTGGTAATGACTGCGCTACCAATGCCTTTTTGTAAAATCAGTCTGATCTTGCCATCTTCAACTTTTTTATCTAACCCCATTAAATCTAAGTATTTTTCTACTCCTAAATTTGGTGGGTCTAGTGGTAAGTTTGCTTTTTTAAGCAAGTTTTCAATGCGCTGATATTGTTGTTTTGACAGCCAGCCAGCTTTTACACTTAAACTTGCAGCCATCATTGTACCTGCGGCTACCGCTTCACCATGTAGCCAAACACCGTAACCCATCGCGTTTTCAATGGCATGGCCAAATGTATGCCCTAAATTTAACAACGCACGCTCACCTGTTTCACGTTCATCTGCTGCTACTACTTCTGCTTTGTTTTGGCATGATCTATAAATTGCATAGCTCATTATTTGCGGGTTAATTTGGTTTAAATCATCTATATTGGTTTCGCACCAGTCAAAAAAGTCAGCGTCACGTATCAAGCCATATTTAATCACTTCGGCAAGGCCTGCACTTAATTCACGCGCTGGTAGCGTTTTTAATGTGTCAATATCTGCAAGCACTAATTGCGGCTGGTAAAACGCACCAATCATGTTTTTTCCCAACGGGTGATTAATACCTGTTTTACCACCTACAGACGAATCAACTTGCGAAAGTAGCGTTGTGGGTATTTGAATAAATGGCACACCTCGCAAATAAGTAGCGGCGGCATAGCCAGTTAAATCGCCAATCACTCCGCCGCCCAGTGCTATAAGCGTGGTGTTACGATCACATCGATTTTTTAACAGTGCATCATAAATTAGATTTAGCGTATCTGCATTTTTGTACGCTTCGCCATCTGGCAAGATAATCTCTACAATTTTTACGTCTACACTTTTAAGTGTATTGACTAGTTGCGCCAAATAAAGCGGCGCTACCGTTGTATTGGTAACAATGGCGACACTTTTTCTTTTTAAATGCTTGGTAATAAGCTCAGCTTGCGATATAAGCCCTTGGCCAATATGTATTGGGTAAGTGCGATCATTTAGGTTTACGTTAAGTGTTTGCATGATGGTTTTTAAGTAATTGTTCAATTTTACTGACAATATGCGATACAGGCTGCGAGGCGGTTTCTACAATATAATCAGCAACTTCTATGTAATGTGGATCACGTATTTTAAGTAATTGTTCTAGCTTTTCTTTTGGGTTGTCTGTTTGTAATAGCGGCCTATTTTTATCATTGCGGGTTCTAAGCCACAGCTCATTTACATGTGCACGCAAATAAATAACAATACCGTTCTGCTTTAGAGCCTGTTTATTTTCAGCTGCCATTACAGCGCCACCACCTGTAGCCATAATAATATCTTTTGATTGGCACAAATCTATAATGACAGCGGTTTCACGTTTTCTAAAGCCTTCTTCGCCTTCAAGCTCAAAAATGAGTGGAATATTTACCCCAGTACGGCGCTCAATTTCATGGTCAGCGTCATAAAAATGTTTATGCTGACATTTGGCCAAAGCACGGCCAATAGTTGTTTTACCGGCACCCATTAAGCCCACAAAAAATACATTGCCGCTCGCAAGTTTTTGCTGAGCGATTGAGTTTTGTATAGACTCTGTGGGGCTAGCGATTAATTCAGTGGTATTCAAAGCAAAATGCCTGACATTTTCATATCAGGCATTTTAAGTGATAACGCTGAATGTGTCAGCGTTTATGTGCGGCTACTATTTGATTGATAAGCTCTCATCCATTACTTTAGGCGTTACGAAGATGAGTAACTCGGTTTTCTCATCCTGCTTAACTTTACGCTTAAACAAGTTGCCCACCACTGGTAAGTTACCGAAGAAAGGTACTTTATCAACATCGTTACGTTCTGTTTGCTCAAAAATACCACCAAGCACAGCTGTTTCACCGTTATCAACCAGTACTTGTGTTTGCACGCGCTGTGTATCAATCGACGGTACACCTGAGAACACTTGACCAACACGATCTTTTTTCACTTCTAAATCCATAATAATTTTGTCTTCAGGCGTGATTTGCGGCGTCACTTCTAGCGATAACGTAGCGTCTACGAAAGAAACGTTAGTCGCACCACTACTAGACGCTTGCAAATATGGCACTTTAGTACCTTGTGAAATAGTCGCTTTTTGCTGATTAGCCGTTGTTACACGCGGGCTAGAAACTACTTTACCGCGCTGATCACTCTCTAAAGCTGACAGCTCAAGATTTAACAAGAACCCGGCTGGCAAACGCATTAAGCTGAAAGCCAGATTACCAAAAGCGTTAGCTACCGGTAGATTGGACATCAAATCTGGCTGACCGTCAGAGCTGGTAATTACTGAGCCTGTAATCCCTGTTTGAATAGCACCGTTTCTATCACCTTGTGTAATAGTTGCTGGTGGGCCAGCCGTTGAAGCTGTAGGTCTGTTGCCAAGTGTACCGCTAGTTGTGAGTGATGTGCCCAGCGGCGTTGCGCGTTGTGTTACACCAAATCTAGCACCTAATGCTTTATTAAAGCGATCATCAGCAAGTACGATACGAGTTTCGATCATTACTTGACGTACACCCACGTCTAACTTATTGATAACCAGCTGTATTTCTTCAAGCTTTTTAGGAATATCTTGAATAATAAGTGTGTTTGTTCTTGCGTCCATCACAGCACTGCCGCGTTTGGACAAAATACTTCTATTTTGCCCGCCGCCACCACCACCGCCACCGCCACCTTGATTATCGCCTGTAAGAATATTTCTGAATGTTTCGGCTTTTAAATATTTAAGCACAAACGTTTCAGTAACCAATGGCTCTAAATCAGATAACGACTGCATAGCCTCTAATGCTGATTTTTCTTTAGCATTCACTTCATCGGTTGGCGCGACCACTACCACGCTACCGTTTTTACGCATTGTAAGATTTTTACTTTTCATAATAATGTCCAAGGCTTGATCCCAAGGTACATCTTTAAGTTTTAGCGTTAAGTTACCAGTTACCGAATCACTGGTAATAATATTTAGACCCGTAAAGTCCGCGATTACATTTAATACTGAGCGTACTTCAATGTTTTGAAAATTAAGTGAAAGCTTTTCACCCGTATAACCGCCTTTACTGCCTTGCACTAACTTATTAGGGTCAACAGTTACTGGTTTGACATCGATAATAAAACGCTTATCAGCTTGATAAGCTGACTGCTCCCATAAACCTTGCGGCTCAATAACCATGTGTACGTTTTTGCCTTGTTTCATTGTGTCGACGTAGAGCACTGGCGTATTAAAGTTGATTACGTTTAAGCGTCTTTGCAAGCTAGCAGCAATATCTGCATTTAAAAAATCAACGACTATTGTCTTACCTTTTTGCTTAATATCAATGCCAGCATTAGGGTCAGCCAGGTCAACAATAATACGGCCCTCGCCATTTTTGCCACGTGCAAAGTCTACATTACGTAGTTCATTTTTAATTTCGCCAGCTTTTTTGTCAGAAAATCTCGCTACTACATTAGCGTCGCCTGTTGGCGTATCGTTGGTTTGTAAAATAATGGTTGTTTCGTTACCTTTAACAGTAGTGCTGTAAGCAACTGATTTAGATAAGTTTAAAACCATTCTGGTACGGTTTTTTGCTTGAGCTAAGCTAATACTTTTTAACGCACCTTCATCAGCTTTAAGATTATTAGTTTTAAGACCATTAGCTGTTTCTAAAAAATCTAATGAAATTCTTGGCGGGTTATTGATAGTAAAACCTGCTGGTGGGTTAGCAACTGGCTGGCTGGTAGTTACGCGAATCGCAACGCGTCCACCAGGTAAACTTGAAAAATCGACTTTTTCAATTGCGTTAGGTAGGCCTGTTTGATCTTCAGCTTGAATGGCCGTAGCAAACATCAGAGCCATTGATACAATCGCTATTTTTTTCAACAATTGCACAGTTTGAAGTAATTTCATATATTCACCTTTTATTCTTACTAATCTTTTCGCTTAAAACACTATTTCGTTGAATAACTTGTTATTGCTGTACTGCAACGTCTGCAGTACGTTCTACCCAGTCACCCGTTAGATCATCTTGTACTATTTCTTTTAGTGCAATGTTGCTTTCTGTAATGCTGGTTACAACGCCAAAGTTTTGACCCAAATATGATCCAACCCTCACTTGCTGCACAGACTTATCTGGCGTTTCAATTAGCGCATAAGTCAGTTTTTTCTTAGATAACAAACCAACATATTTAAGACTTTCAAGCGGAAATGCCTCTAACGATTCGCGTGGTCTATTTAGGTTGGGTTGCAGGCTACCTGCACTACTTGCTTTAGCTTTGCGAGATCTAAATGGATCACTTAAACTTGCGTCAGCATTAAATACGAAGGCTGAATATGGCTTAACCTCAGGCAAATCATCCACTCTCGCCTCCATGCCTTTGCCAGCATCACGAATAAACTCATCTAAGTCATCACCCATACCATCACCACATGCAACAACTAAAGCTGTTAAGCTTAAAAGCGTGCAATATTTAGCGCAGTTAATTAGATTTTTTTTAATTTGCATAATAAGATTTGATTACTTTAATAATTAAAAAAATGACTAAGTACCAGCCGGCTTGGCGGCTTTATCCGCTTTGGCCTTATCTGCAATTTCATTTGGATCTAAATAGCGATACGTCTTAGCGGTAACTTCCATGGTCAAAATAATCGGTTTATCGCGATTAAGCTTAATGTCTTTTGGATCTTTACTAGCTGAAGCAACTGGCGTAACACTAATGTCGCTCAGCGTTACAATACGGGATAGTTTAGCTACATCACTCGCAAAACCACCCAAATTATCGTAAGTACCAATGACACGCATGGCAATTGGCACCTCAGCATAGAAACCCTGCTGCACTTCTGCACCTGGTTTAAATAAATCAAACTCTAAGCCTTTGGCAAGGCCTGCTTGGTTGATGTCCGTTAGCAAGCCATCCATTTCAGATTTATTCGGCAGTTGTTTAAGTAGCGCACCAAAAGTTTTTTCAATATCAATCATTTGTTTTTTGTATAACGGTAGTGCAATTGATTGCTGCTTTTTGCTTTTGAAGACTTCTCTTAACTCCAGCTCTTTAGCCTGCGAGGCGTCTAGCTCCCCTACCACTGGCTTCCACAAAAGCCAATAACCAACCGCTAAAAGACCCACTAAAACTGCCGCCATTAGCACAAGCTTAACTTGTACAGGCAAATTACCTGCATTTTTAAAGTCTATATTGTTGAAATCTTCCATTTTCATTTGATTTCAACCTTTTTTTTGTCAGCCTCTGCATCAGGTAAATTTTGTGGTTTCAAATTCACATTCAGCTTAAATTCATTTGTTTTAAGGCTGTTTACAGTGATAGATTTGATTTCTACGAGATTGGGTGATTCTAACCATTCGGAGTTTTTGAAATTTCTTACCAAAGTTGCAACACGTGCATTGGTATCGGCCACACCATCAATACTGACCAAATTAGCGACTTGCTTGATAGCGGTAATATACATACCTTCAGGCAACTTGCGGCTCATTTCATCTAAAATCTGGCTTACTTGACTACGATTCGTTTGCAAACTTTCAACAGCTTGTTTGCGGCTTAAGACATCGGCAATTTTTTCTTTTAGTATTTGAATTTCCGCAATTTCTTTATCTAGATTTGCAATGGCCACATTTAAGCGCTCATTGCGCTGATTTTGATTTTCGAGCGATAAATTAAGATAGCTGTAGCCTAAAAACAAAATAGCAGCTGCAGCAATCGCGCTGAGCGCCATCATCACTACGAATTGCTTTTGCCTAAACTCACGACGTCTTTGACGATGAGGGAGTAAGTTAATGCGCATCATGCGTCAAACCTCCGCATTGCAAGTCCGCACGCAATAATGAGTGCTGGTGCGTCCATTGCTATTTGTTGCTGTTTAATTCTAGGGTTTAATTCCATATTGCTAAATGGATTCATCACAATAGTATTGACTTGGGTGCGCTCTTGCACAAGTACGTCTAGCGACTGAATTGCTGAGCATCCACCAGCCAACAAAATATGATCAACACGGTTATATTGTGTAGAACTGGTAAAAAACTGTAGTGCGCGGGAAATTTCTAAAATTAGTGATTGAACAAACGGCTGCAGAACTTCAGCGTCGTAGCTACTTGGCAGACCGCCTTTACGTTTAGCAATCTCGGCCTCTTCGCCAGACAAACCAAAGCGGCGTTGAATCTCTTGCGTTAGCTGATTACCGCCGAAGTTTTGTTCACGCGTATAAATAGACTCATTATTATGCAACACATTGATATGCATCATAATTGCACCAATATCGATGATCATTACAGTTTGACCTTTGCCACGGTTTGGCAATTGGTTGCGCGCTAGCATGTAGGCTTTGTCTGTTGCGTAGGTTTCTACGTCCATCACTATTACTTTAAGACCAGCGCCCTCAGCTGCGGCTACACGGTCTTCGATTTTTTCTTTCCTTGAGGCGGCAATTAAAACTTCCACTTCTTCTTCACTGTTAGCAGAGGGGCCAATTTCTTGAAAGTCAATATTCACTTCATCCAGCGAGAACGGAATGTATTGGTTCGCTTCACTTTCTACTTGAAGCTCCATGTCTTCTTCACGCAGGCCTGCAGACATAATGACTTTTTTTGTAATAACCGCTGCTGATGGTAGTGCAAGTGCTGCACGTTTTTCACGAGAGCCTAAAAGTTTCCAAGCGCGTTTAACAGACTCTGCAACCTGATCTAACTGCATGATATTGCCGTCGACAACGGCGTCTTTTGGTAGTGCTGAAATGGCGTAACTTTCTAGACGAAAAGAATCTTTACCGATTTCGACGATTTCGACCATCTTAACGGCTGAGGAGCTGATGTCTACGCCAATGAGTGGTGGGGTTACTTCTTTAAAAAAGTCGAACTTCAAAATGAAATTCCCTTTCAGCTATGGTTAGTTACGCTAGTTTTATATAATTTACGTTAAATCCTAGCAACAAGTTATTAGACTGTAAAGCTTTTTTTAAAAATTTTAATAATTGCGCATACACATTTATAATAGGTTTTGATATTTACACAACTCGAAAAATTCTTATCTATGATTTTAAAAAAATGGTGGCAATTACTGATACTAGGCTGTGTTGTTTTAGGTTTAGTAATCGTGGCATTAGTTGGATTTGCGGCGTTACTTATTTACCCGCAATTACCCTCGCTTGAAAGCATTACAAACTACCAACCTAAATTACCACTGCAAGTTTACTCAGAAGATGGTTATTTAATCGGTGAGTTCGGTGAAGAACGTCGTGCTTTTGTTGATATTAAAAACGTACCAAAAAATTTAAAAGCTGCTGTACTAGCTATTGAAGATCGCCGATTTTATCAACATGGCGGGGTAGATACACGCGGCGTTTTACGCGCTGTTTTTAACAATGTGACAGGGCGCGGCCATGAAGGTGCGAGCACCATTACCATGCAAGTGGCGAAGAACTTTTTTACGCCACCAGAGGGTAAAAGAACGCTCTTAACGAAAATTCAAGAAGCTTTACTGGCTTTTAAAATTGAAAAAGCATTGAGTAAAGACAAAATTTTAGAGCTTTACATAAACCAGATTTATTTAGGGCAGCGCTCCTACGGTTTTGCAGCTGCTGCCCAAGTGTATTACGGTAAAAAGTTGGGCGATTTATCATTGGGTGAAGCCGCTATGCTTGCTGGCTTGCCTAAAGCGCCAAGTGGCGGCAATCCTTTTAATAACCTAAAGCGTGCAACTAATCGCCAGCATGAAGTATTGCGCGATATGTTTAAGTTTGGCTTTATTGATGAAGCTACTTATAAAGTTGCGTTAGATCAGAAGTTGAAATTTAAAGCGTCACGGCTCGCACGAGACCTTGAAGCAGAATATGTGGCCGAAATTGTACGTCAAATGATGCATGAGCATTATCAAGACGCTATTTATAGTAGTGGTATGAAAGTTTATACAACAATTAGGAAAGTGAACCAAGAGGCCGCAAACAACGCAGTGCTGGATGGTATTTTAGATTACGAGAGCCGTCATGGTTATCGCGGTGTTGAGGGCAATGTTACACCTGAAACGATAGACGCTGATAAGCCGAACAAATGGATGGATGATGCGCTGGATGAATATGAAATTTATAATCAGTTAATACCCGCTATTGTGTTGGAAAGCTCACCAAAAAAAGTGCTGGTGTATAGCAAAAGAGGTGAAGCGCTTGATATTACCGATAAAGGTTTATCGCTCGTTAAAAAAACTTTGAGCGAGAAAGACAGCAAAAAGCAGAAACTTAAATATGGAGCAGTGGTGCGTATTCGTCAAACTAAGGGTCGCTGGGAAATCACGCAGCTACCAGAAGTTGAGTCTAGCTTTATTGCACTTGACCCTCAAAATGGTGCTATACGTGCACTAGTTGGTGGATTTAGTTTTGATCGCAATAAATTTAATCACGTTACCCAGGCTTGGCGTCAACCAGGCTCAAGCATGAAGCCTTTTATTTACTCTGCAGCGCTTGAAAAAGGTATTACCCCCGCCACCATTTTTGATGATGAACCTTTTTATGCCACAAGCGGTGGCGAGAGCTGGAGCCCAGAAAATTATGATGGTAACTTTGATGGCCCCATGCGCGTGCGTACTGCGCTGATGAAATCTAAAAATATGGTTTCTGTGCGTATTTTGCAACAAATAGGTCCTAGCTACGCGCAAGACTACTTAACTAAATTTGGTTTTTCTAAAAAAGATAATCCAGCTTATTTATCAATGGCGTTAGGCGCAGGCTCTGTAACCGCATGGCAAATGGCAGGTGCTTATGCCACCTTTGCCAATGGCGGTTATCGCGTTAAGCCAGCTTTAATTATTAAAATCGTAGATGCTAAAGGCAATGTACTTGAGCAAAATAAATTCAAATATGCGGGTGTTGATGCGCCATTGGTCATTGATCCACGTAATGCATTTTTGATGACATCAATGATGCAAGATGTAATTCGTCACGGTACTGCAACCAAGGCTAATTCGCTAGGTCGTAGTGATTTGGCGGGCAAAACAGGTACGACCAACGATCAGAAAGATACTTGGTTTGCAGGTTATATGCCTAAGCAAGTGGCTATTTCTTGGATGGGCTATGACAAACCAAAATCGCTGGGTAGCCGAGAAACAGGCGGCGCTGTGGCATTACCAATTTGGATTAAATATATGGGCGCAGTACTGGCTAACGTGCCAGATAGCCAATACAACGTGCCAGATGGTATTAGTGCGATTGAAATTGACTCACAAACTGGCGCACGTGAAGAACATGGTATGACGGAATATTTTTACAGCGAATTTCCACCTGAAACAATGCGCGCTCAAGTAGAAGATCAACCTATGGGCTTTGAAGAGCCATCAGGTGCTAGCGGGTTGATTTCTGAGCCTGCGTTTGATTCAGCACCAATTAGCACACCAGTTTTGCCAGCCAAACCTGCGGCTAAAGAGCCTGAAATTCAGCAGCCAGGTCACCAAGTGAAAGACTTATTTCACTAATTTTGAGTGTTTATTGTTTTGAGTTTGGAGTTTTGAGTTTTGAGTTTTACTGTAATCAGGTTTATTTAAACAATATTCAATGTAATCCGCTTCACATTGATGATTGAGCATTTAACTTTTTGAAGAGTGTTGGTATATGGCAAGAGATAGCTACAACCCACAAATACGTACCGAAATCGCCCAACTAGCCGCCAGCATGATGGCGGAAGACGGCATACATGACTTTGGTTATGCCAAGAAAAAAGCCGCACGCCAACTTGGTTGCGACGACAACGGCGCACTACCTACCAACGCTGAAGTAGAAGCTGAAATCCGTATTTTTCACGCGCTTTACAATGCCGACACTCAACCAGAATCGCTACTAGAGCTACGCAAAGCCGCACTTGAAACCATGCAACTATTCGAACGCTTTAACCCGCATTTAACGGGCAGCGTGCTAGACGGCACCGCAGGCAAATACGCGCAAACTGATATTCATTTGTTTGCTGAAAGTAGCAAAGACGTAGAAATGTTTTTGCTTAACCAGCGTATTCCATTTGAAAATATTGAGAAAACATTTAGGTTATCTGACAAACCCAGCAAAGATAAAAAAGACAAAGTACGCAAAACCGTACCTGCGTTTAAGCTGGAAACTGAGTTAGGGTTGATAAAACTGAGTGTGTTTGATGTAGATGATATGCGCGTTGCCACCAAGAAAACGAGTGATGGCAGTAATGCAGGCAGAGCGGATATTGATGGAGTTAGTGCGCTGCTTGGTGCTTAGCTAACAACTACTTTAAATTTAAGTAAATCTATACTTATTCCGTCATTCCCGTGGAAATAGGAATCCAGCCCAAGCAAAACAAAACCCAAAGTCAAAGTCACTGGATTCCCGTTTTCACGGGAATGACGAAGTATGTAAGAGCTACGTACAAATTAACTAAACGTAGCAAATAGCCGCTTTTGACTTTAACTCCCCCTCTACCGCTGCCTAAGCAACGCAGTAAAAGTGGGAGTTTTCGGCGAGGACTGTCTGAGGGTTGCAAACCCGAGTTCCGCAGCCGCCCACTTTTGCGAGTAGCGCAGGGAACAAGCGGTAGCGGGGTGCTCTTTTCTTTGGTTACTTTCTTTTGAGCAAGCAAAAGCAAAGTAACTCGCTAGTCGCGCGAAAGCGACTACTTACGAATTGAAAGAAATTATATTAGTATTAATAAACAATTTT
>JANNBX010000046.1:0-3229 GCA_031385945.1 Methylophilaceae bacterium
CCCGTGATGGATGCGTTTAGGCGCGCTTGGCCAGAGGTGGAGCTTGATTTAGTGGCTGGTTTTCACAGCGACCCATGGCATTTATTGAGTGATGGCAAAGCCGATGTCGTCATTGGCGGCTTGCATGAAAAACACTCTGAACTCACAGATTTACCACTATTTAAGTTTGAAATCATGGCAGTTTTGCCGCCTGAGCATATTTTAGGCAAAAAATCACAGCTGCAAGCCAACGATTTCAGCAACGAAACGCTCATCACCTACCCCGTGCCAGAAGCACGCATTGACGTGATACGCCAAGTGTTAAAGCCCGCTAATATTCATTTTGAGCGCCGCACTGTTGAGCTGACTGTTGCCATTATGCAACTAGTCGCCAGCCGCCGTGGTTTGGCGGCACTCCCTAGCTGGGGCATACAAAGCTATGTTGAGCATCATTATGTGGTTGCTAAACCTATCACCAACAAGGGCTTGTGGTCTGAGTTGTACGCCACTGGCACGCCAGACACGATGGCACGCCCTTATGCTAAAGACTTAGCGCGTATTATTCGTGAAGTATGCGCTGAAAAACTAGATGGCATCAAGCTTATTTAAATTGGCTGAGCTGCATTTATACGCACGCAAACAAGGCCATATTAGTTAAATAACTGATAAATATTACTGTATTCACACACAAGTCAACGTATTATTCATAGAGTCGTTTTGTTTTACATTCAACGTTAATGGAGTTCTTCATGTTCAAACGCCGCCTGAGCGCTTTAGCTGTTTTATCAACCTTGTCAATTGGAGCGTTTGCTTTGGAATTAGAAGAATCACGCAGCACCTTAGCTGATCAAAAAGATGTTGCTGTTACCATTTACAACACCAATTTAGCCTTAGTAAAAGACCAGCGCAAAATTAAATTAAATGCAGGCTTAAATAGCTTAGCCATCCGTGATGTATCTGGCCAAATGCGCCCAGAAACGGCTTTACTACGCAGCCTAAGCCAAGCTGGCAGCCTTAATTTATTAGAACAAAACTTTAATTTCGATTTACTCACACCCTCAAAATTACTCGAAAAATACGTGGGCAAAACCATCACCATCGTTAAAACACACCCACAAACAGGTGTTGAAACCATGGAACAAGCAACCGTACTATCCGCCAATGATGGTGGCGTATTTAAAGTAGGAAACCGCATAGAAACAGGACTGCCAGGGCGTATTGTGTATGATAGCGTGCCAGAAAATTTACGTGACCGCCCAACCTTAGTCACGCAAATCAACAACAAAGGCGGCATTGAGCAATCCGTAGAGTTAAGTTATTTAACAGGCGGTTTAGGTTGGAAAGCTGATTACGTTGCAGAATTAAATGCAAACGACACTCTGTTAGATTTATCAGGCTGGGTCACCTTAACAAACACCAGTGGCGCCACTTATAAAAACGCCAAAATGCAGCTAGTAGCAGGCGATGTAAACCGTGTGCAAGAGCAACATCCACGCGCGATGGAAATGCGTGTAGCCAAAAGCATGATGGCAGACGCCGCTGCGCCAATGGCAGAAGAATCACTACTTGAATACCACTTATATACGCTAGACCGCCCTACCACCATTGCCGAAAATCAAACCAAACAAGTAGCCCTGCTATCGGCAGCCCAAGTGCCGGTGCGCAAAGAGTTGCTGCTGACAGGTGCTGATTACTATTATCAAGGCCAATATGGCGATTTAGGTACAAAAATCAAAGTTGGCGTATTTGTAGAGTTCGACAACAAAGAAGCCGCAAAATTAGGTATGCCATTACCCAAAGGTATTATGCGGGTCTATAAAAAAGACAGCGCCGGTAACGCCCAATTTGTAGGCGAAGACAGCATTGACCACACCCCAAAAAATGAAGTGGTACGCTTGAAATTAGGCGATGCCTTTGATGTAACCGCCGACAAAAAACAAACAGACTTCAAAGTATTGCCCCGCCCCGCTAAAGGCGTCAATACTTACGAAAGCGCTTATGAGCTAACTCTCAAAAATGCTAAAAAAGAAGCCGTAACCGTAACAGTAGTTGAGCCAATTAGCGGCGATTGGAAAGTTATTTCAGAAAGCCACCCAAGCAAAAAAGCCTCTAGTAGCGCTAATGTATGGAAGATTACGGTGCCAGCAGAGGGTAAAACTACTTTGAGTTATCAAGTAGCTGTTAAGTATTGATCTTGCATCAGATAGATATTCCCAAGATGAAATTCTTAATCTGATTGGTGTGCAAAGCGAGTTATTTTGCATACCACAAGGCTGTAAAAAGACGCTAAATAAACTTTATAAGTGATAGCCTACAAACCTTTACTGAAAAATTTAACAATCTATTAAAATACACCCACATTTAACAGCATAATTCAATCACATGGCAGGCACACTCTACTTAATCCCCGTTAGTTTGGGTGATGACAATTTAGCAAAAGTTTTACCGACTGATGTGATTGCGATTGCCCGAACACTAGATACTTTTGTGGTGGAAAATGAAAAAACCGCGCGGCACTTTTTAGGTTTATTTAAAACTGAAAAACCAGTGCGTGAACTCACATTACTCACGCTTAACGAACATACAACCGATAAAGATCTGCCAGCGCTCTTAAAGCCGCTTTTGGCGGGCTTAAATGTTGGGTTAATGAGTGAGGCAGGCTGCCCGGGCATTGCAGACCCAGGTGCAAAACTAGCTGATTTAGCGCATAAAAAAGGCATTAAAGTAGTGCCGCTAGTTGGCCCTAGCTCAATATTACTCAGCCTAATGGCATCTGGCTTAAATGGTCAGCGGTTTACCTTTGTCGGTTATATACCAGCAGATAAACAAGCGCGTATTCAAGCACTTAAAGGTTTGGAGTTGGAATCTAAAAAGCAAAACACTACCCAAATAATGATAGAAACGCCGTATCGTAATCAGCATTTATTTGAAGATATATTGGCGAGTTTGAATGGCAATACAAGGCTGTGCGTGGCTTGTAACGTGAGTTTGGAAACAGAAATGATTGCCACTAAAACAGTGGCTGATTGGAAAAAAGCGCCTGCACCAAACTTGCACAAACAACCTACTGTATTTTTATTGCTGGCTTAACAATCTTCTAACAGGCGCATAACTCAGCCGATGTATTGGCGTAATGCCGTGCAGCGCTAACATTTCCAAGTGAAGCGCAGTTGGGTAACCCTTATGTTTAGCAAAACCGTATTGCGGATAAATTTTATCTAACTCGTAGAGCTCAGTATCTCGTGCTACT
>JANNBX010000105.1:0-9519 GCA_031385945.1 Methylophilaceae bacterium
GTCTTTTGCCAAATGTGCTTTTAAGCTCGTAAGCGCTTTTTCAAGCGCATCTGGTGTATGTGCGTAATCAATCACAACCAAAGGTTTATCGTTTCCACCCAGTGTTTGCATGCGGCCTAGCACTGGCTTTAATTCTGTAATCGCAGTCACTGCATCAGCCAATTTCACGTCAGACGCTAATAAAGTTGCCAACACCGCCAGTAAGTTATAAGCATTAAACTCACCTAAAACAGGCGCAGTGATAGTAGCGCGGCCTTGTGGCGTTTGCACTTGCATAGTCAAACCTTCAAGGTGCAACTCAACACTTTCAACACGCACGTCACCACTATTCAAGCCATAACTCAGCACTTGTTTACCTTGTGATTTGAGTTTGTCGGCCAATCTTTCGCCAAACGCATCATCGGTATTCACCACACTGGTTTTTACTGACTCAAAGCCAAACAACTTAGCTTTTGCCTCGCCATAGGCCGTCATATTGGGGTGGTAATCTAAGTGGTCGCGGCTTAAGTTGGTGAATATCGCCACATCAAATGCAACACCATTCACGCGACCTTGATCTAAGCCGTGAGAAGATACTTCCATCGCCACATGGCTGGCTTTTTCAACTACAAAATCAGCCAACATTTTTTGTAATGTAATCGCGTCTGGCGTCGTGTTTTCAGCTACGGTTAAGTTACCCATAAAGCCATTGCCCACCGTGCCCAACACAGCCGTTTTTTTGCCTAAAACATCAAATGCGCTAGCTAACCAATGGCTAATTGAGGTCTTACCATTTGTGCCAGTTACGCCCATCACCCACAATTTTTGTGATGGCTCTGCATAAAACTCGCTGGCAATTTTGCTGGCTTCAGCTTTTAAATTAGTTACGCCTATGTTGGCCACTTGCCAATTTGTTTTCCAAGCAAAGTCAAGGCTATCCCACAACACAGCCACAGCGCCATTTTCAATCGCTTCTGGAATATAGCGGCGGCCATCTACTTTTTCACCCAAATACGCCAAAAATAGGTCACCTGCAGCCACTTTGCGGCTGTCTGATGTCATGCCAGTGATGTTTGCGTTCAAGGTCGCCAACATTTAGATTGACTCCTTTTCTTCAACTGGCGTGGCTGGCAAAATATCTAAGGTTGGCTCTGGTTCGCTTGCGACTGGCCCATCAACTGCTGGTTTAGGGTTTGCCACGTTGGCAATAGGTGCATCTTGTGGCACGGCAAACATACGCAATATACCTGTCATTACATGACTAAATACAGGTGCGGCCACTGTGCCGCCAAAATACTGGCCATTACTGGGCTCATCTATCATTACTGCTGTAATAAAACGTGGATTTGACGCTGGCGCCATGCCTACGAATGAGCCTACATATTTATCTTTTTCGTAACCTCTAGCGCCCAATTTGTGTGCTGTACCTGTTTTACCCGCCACACGGTAGCCCTGCACTTGAGCCCTAATTGCCGTACCACCTGGCAACACCACAAGCTCTAACATGTCTTTAACAGCATTCGCTGTGGCCGCTGAAAACACTTGCGTACCTACTGGTGGCTCATCGATTTTTAGCAGTGAAATAGGCCGTAACTCGCCATCATTTGCAAATACGGTATAAAGCCTTGCAAGCTGTAATAAAGTCAAACTAATACCATGCCCAAAACTCATGGTTGCTTGCTCAATTGGCCGCCAAGTTTTATAAGGGCGTACTTGGCCGCTTGCCTCACCAGGAAAACCAATATTCGCTGTGTGACCTAAACCTAGCGCATTAAATGTATTCCAAAAATACTGTTTATCTAGCGTAAGTGCCATTTTTGACACCCCTACGTTAGATGATTTTTGAATAATTTGTGCAATATTTAGCAAACCATAAGGATGCGTATCGTGAATAGTATTGGGGCCAATTGTGAAAGTGCCAGGCGAGGTTTGAATTTTAGATTCAAGCGTAAAATTACCTGACTCTAATGCAGCTGCAGCAGTAACAGGCTTCATCGTTGAGCCTGGCTCAAACATATCGACCACTGAACGGTTGCGGGCTTTACCTGCCATATTCACGGGATTATTGGGGTTATAACTTGGCACACTAGCCATGGCTAATACTTCACCCGTTTTAGCATCTAGCACCACAATTGAGCCAGCTTTAGCTTTTTGCTCAATCACTGCTTTGCTCAACTCACGGTATGCCAAATATTGAATTTTAGAGTCAATTGCCAATACTAAATCATGGCCATCTTGCGGCACTTTAATGGCTTGGGTATCTTCAATAATGCGGCCTTGGCGGTCTTTAATCACACGGCGGCTTCCCGCTTTGCCAGACAGCCACGCATTTTGTTGCAGCTCAAACCCTTCTAGGCCAATATCATTGTCGCCAGTAAAGCCCACTAAATGCGCGGCCACTTCACCTGCTGGATAATAGCGACGATATTCATGCTGCATAAAAATACCAGGAATGCCTAGCGCCATCACTTGATCAGCTACTTGCGGCGGAATACGGCGTTTTAAATACACAAACTCACGCGCTTCGTTAGTCAGTTTTTTGCTTAAATCTTTCGTTTTAACTTGTAACAACCCGGCTAATTGCTGGCGTTGCGCTTCGGTAATTTCCACATCACTTGGGTTCGCCCAAATAGACTCAACTGGCGTGCTAATTGCTAATTGCTCGCCGTTTCTATCAGTAATCATGCCGCGATGTGCGCTTAACACTAATGAGCGGCTGTAGCGCGCCTCACCTTTTTGCTGTAGAAAGTTTTTATGCAAACTTTGCAAATACACGCTACGGCCTAACATCACCGCAAAACCAGCCAACACCACGCCAAGCAAAAAGCGGCGGCGCCATGCAGGTAATTTCACCATTTGTTGTGGCGTATTAAGGCTACCCTTATTTAGCCCAGACGCGCTCAAGCCTGATGGATTAGTCCAAACGGAGCTCATGGCGCAACGCCCTTCTCAGCCGGAAGTACCGCCATGCTTTCAGTAAAAGTACCCAGCACAATTGCTTGAATATTTTTAGTGGGTGGCACTTGCATTTTGAGATATTTTTGCGCAATCAACTCCACACGGTTAGGCGTTGCCCAAGTGCTTTGCTCAAGCTGTAATTGTCCCCACTCAATGGCATATTTTTTGTGCGCGTCTTGCAGTTGCTGTAACTCTATATATAGCTTACGTGAGCGATGTTGCGACGTAATCACGCCTAGCGACAACGCTATTAAAGTAAAAAATAAAATAAAATTAAGCTTAGTCATCTGTCAAATTTTGGCGCTAATTAAACGCCGTTCTTTCCGCCACACGCATCACCGCACTGCGTGAACGCGGGTTCTTCTTCACTTCGCTTGCGCTCGGCTTAATCGCCTTACCTATAGCCACCATTCTTGATTTGGGTAAATCAAGCGCACGAATCGGAAAGCGTGATGGCAAATTATCGCGGTCTTCTTCACCTTTAATAAACTGCTTCACCGTACGGTCTTCTAATGAGTGAAAGCTAATCACCACCAAACGACCTTTAGATGCCAGTAAATTTAAGCATTGCGGCAACACTAGCGACAGCTCTTCAAGCTCCGCATTGATGAAAATCCGTAAAGCTTGAAAGGTGCGCGTAGCCGGGTCAAACCCCGGCTCGATCTTGGGGACAGCGCCTGCCACGATCTTGGCAAGTTGTCCGGTCGTTTTGACTGGGTTCCCGTTCTCGCGCTCCGCAACAAGCGCCCTTGCAATCTGCTTAGCAAACCGTTCTTCACCATAATTTTTTATAACCTCCGCTAATTGGCTTTCTGTCACTTCATTCAAATAATCAGCCGCAGTGCGGCCTTGGCTTTGGTCCATACGCATATCTAATTGCGCATCAAATCTAAAACTAAAACCACGCGTGCCGTCATCTACTTGCGGGCTTGAAATACCCAAATCCAACAAAATGCCGTCTACTTTTTCAATGCCTAATGCTTTTAATTCAGACTGCATGCCCGCAAAATGGCTGTGTACTATCTGAAAGCGTGTATCAGTAATTTCTTTCGCAGAGGCAACCGCTGTTAAATCGCGATCAAAGGCAATCAAGCGCGAACCATCATCCAACTCGCTTAGTATCAGACGGCTATGGCCACCACGGCCAAATGTTGCGTCCACGTAAACGCCCGCTGGCTTAATATCAAGCGCACGCACTGCTTCGTGTAATAACACGGTGGTATGGCTAAATGATTGGGGAGTTTGAGACATTGGCTAACAACCTACTTTTGCTACATTATTATTATTGACTGCTGTTTTTAGCGCAGTCGCAACATCATGGGAAGGAGTTTTATTCTGTTGTGAGCGGCAGCTCACAGTGAAAACCCTTCCAGTTCGGCGGGCAGTTGCAATGCCTCGTCTTCAGTCAGTTTGGTTAGCTGCGCTTGCCAAGCGGTCATATTCCATAATTCAAAATGACTACCTTGGCCAACCAACATCACTTCTTTTTCTAACTTGGCAAATTCGCGTAATACGGGCGAGGCTAACAAGCGGCCAGCACTATCAAGCGCAATATCTTCAGCAAAACCCACTAACAAGCGCTGTAAGCTGCTTGATTTTGCATCAAAGCTTGAAAGCGCCATCAGCTTGGCTTGAATAGGCTCCCAAGCTGGTTGCGGGTAAAGCAATAAACAACGGTGCGGATGTGCGGTGAGCACTAAACGGCCTGCGCTTTCCACCAACAAGGCGTCACGGTGCTTGGCGGGCATCGCCAGCCGTCCTTTTGCATCCATGTTTAATAACGCCGCACCACGAAACATTTTCAAAACGCCCTTTTAAAAATGTGAATAATCTCTTACTACCCTTGAGTTTTAGTCAGAGATTCTCCACAAAACCCCACTTTTCTCCACTTAATTGCACTATAGATAAAAAAAAAGCACTTTGCAAGCACTTTTTTGTAAAAAATCCTTTATGAGACAAGGACTTAGCTGATTTTTCTCACAAAATCAAAGTTGTTTAAAAACAATAAGATAGCAAAGCTAATGAATGTGATAAATGAGATAACGAATTGATGTGCTTGATAAGTATAGAGGCATCAAATTTGCAAGAAACAAATCAGTGCTTAAAGTAAAAATTGGTATGAAAATTAGAATAAAGCGAAGCTGGCCGATAAGCCGGGTTCTGTTCTTATCTTGCGATAAGTGACAGTCATTCATCTAGGCGTGCAATTACTCACACGCTCAAGCTATCTACCCGCTGGCAGCGCGAGCCACGCCTTATTTATTTGCGTAACAAGTACTTAAATAAAATCGCCAGCCTATTTGATATTGCTGCAGATGGAGGTTACCGCGTTTCACCGTAACTTAATACGCTCGTCTCTGTGGCCCTATTCCTCGCCTTATACTATTACTAGCTTTCAGCGTACGGCCGTTAGCCGTCATCTTGCTCTATGCAGCCCGGACTTTCCTCCCCCCAACAAGTTGGGCGGCGACTGTCTAGCCAGCTTCAAGAGTCATTTTAACATGTTAACGAGAGCAAACTTGAGATGGATTATTTATTAAGCTTGGTAGTGCAAGGCTGTTTAGCGCAAATACCGTAGATAGTCAGCGCATGCTCGTGCATTTTAAAACCACGAGATTCGGCCGCAATTTCTTGGCGCTTTTCAATTTCAGCATCGTAAAACTCTTCAACGCGGCCACATTTAATACAAATAATATGGTCATGGTGGCTGCCTTCATTCAGCTCAAATACCGCTTTGCCTGTTTCGAAATGGTGGCGCACCAGCAAACCAGCTTGCTCAAACTGAGTGAGTACGCGATAAACCGTTGCCAATCCCACATCTTCGCCGCCGTTGAGTAAAACCTTGTAAACATCCTCCGCTGAAAGGTGTCTTTCTTTGCTATTTTCAAACAACTCCAACACTTTTAAGCGTGGTAGCGTTGCTTTTAAACCAGCGTTTTTTAAATCACTTTGATCGCTCATACTTTTATTCCTACTATTGATGACGATAATGTCATGTTATATTAGCGGATATTCTATTTAAAGTTTTGATTATGCGCTACCTATTACTGCTGATTACACTGCTATTGATTGCATGTAATGCTACTGTGCCCAAAGTTAGGCCATACAAAATGGAAATCACGCAAGGTAATATTGTGACTTCTAAAATGTTGTCGCAGCTGAAACCTGGCATGAGTAAATCACAAGTGAAGTTTATTGTGGGCACACCGCTGATTCAAGATATGTTCCACAAAGACCGCTGGGATTACTTTTTACAGCAAATTGTCGATGGCAAAATTATTGAACAACGCCGCGTTATTATCGACTTTAAAGATGATAAGTTAATTAACGTTGGTGGTGATGTGATACCGATTACCAAAGGTGATGTGACAGACCCAAGTACAAACGTAGCCACAGGCTATAAGTTTACTAAAGAAGACCCTCAAGTAATTGTACGTAATCCCCTAATCACAACTGCGAAAGCTGACAAATCTAGCTGGACAGACTCAATTATGTTTTGGAAGGATAACAAAACAGAGGCTGATAAAGCTGCTTTGAAAAAACAAATTGAAGCACATAATCAATCCTTACTAGACAAAAACGCTGAAGCACGCGTGAGTGCAGAAAATAGTGCAGTAGCCCCTGCCAAGCCTATTGCAGTGCCTGCGGCAATTGTTGCGACTAGTGTTGACACAACATCAATGGGTAAAGCGCCAGAAAATACCGTAGTTAAAGAAGATAAAGGCTTTTGGAATAACTTGAAATTTTGGGGTAAAGCCGCCCCCGCAGTGGTCACACCGATTGCAGGTGCCGCGAGTGCTACACCACAAACAATACCAGCACCAGTTGTAACAATCACTAAAGCAGCAGAAATCGCTGAAACGCAATCTGCTGAAGTACAATCAACTGCCAGCATGCCAACAGAAATTAAAGCCAATGAGATTAGTAATGCGACTCGCGAGCAGACGACTATTGAACAACTTAAATCAACTGAAACACCGCAAATAGCAACTGCTCCAGTAGAAACAATCGTTGAACCTGCCATAGCGGCGGCAGTTCCACCCACTAGCGCAACACCAATGAAGCAAGATGAAAAGCAAAACTTAGTACAAGGTGCAATTGAAGACACGACGCACACGCCAACACTAGAGACGACATACAAAACCGAAGCACAAGCGACTGATGGGTTACGCTTGAGTGAACGCCTAAATAATCATGTAGATTTGCCACTTGTGAATCCCTTTACAGGCACACCACCAGAGCCATTAGGTCTGCAGTTAACGAGCTTATTAGCTACAGCCAGCCAAAATTTATTGGAGCAAAGCGTTTTAGAGGCGAATAATAAGAGCTTACAATCAGAAATTGCTGCAGAAAAATCAAAAGAGACTCCTGGCTTTTTTGAGCGCATGCTTGAGCGTGTAGGCTTTTAGACGAAATCATTGCAGCATATAAACAATCTATAGAAAATAATTATTCATGTTAAAAGTAGTGATCGCAGGCTGTTCTGGCCGCATGGGCCATGCCCTTTTAGAGGCGGTATTTTCAGATGCAGAGCTAGTGTTACATGCCGCCATTGATCGTGCTGATAGCGTTACAATTGGTCGTGACGCAGGTGAGCAATTTGGCAAAAAAACTAATGTTTTGATTGGAAGTAACATCAATTTAGCGCTTCAAGATGCCGATGTGTTAATAGACTTTACCCGCCCAGAGGCAAGTCTTACGTACTTAAGTGCATGCGAAAGCACCAAAGTCGGCATGATTATTGGCACTACCGGCTTTAGCGCTGAACAAAAAACGATCATCAGTAATGCCGCAAAAAACATCCCAATTGTATTCGCGCCAAACATGAGTGTAGGCGTTACGCTACTCATCAACCTCGTGCAAGCCGCCGCTAAAGTGTTAAATGATGGCTATGATATCGAAATTATCGAAGCGCATCATCGGCATAAAGTTGATGCGCCATCAGGTACTGCTTTACGTTTAGGTGAAGCCGCCGCTGATGCGCTTGGTAGAGATTTGAAAGAGTGTGCAATTTACGGCCGTGAAGGCGTTACAGGTGAACGTGACGCCAACACGATTGGCTTTGCAACAGTGCGTGGTGGCGATGTGGTTGGTGACCATACCGTGCTATTCGCAGGTATTGGTGAGCGCGTAGAACTCACCCACAAAGCCAGCAGCCGCGCCACATTTGCGCTGGGGGCTTTACGTGCTGGTAAATTTTTAGCGGATAAAAATGCTGGATTGTTTGATATGCAGGATGTGTTGGGGTTACGTTAAGCAGCCTATCGCTACTAATATCAAGTGCTTGAATTTACCCAGTTTTCTAGTTGTAACGCAGGCACTTTATTAAATTCTTTTAAATTATTCGTCACTAAAACTAAACCTTCAGCTCTAGCATGTGCGGCAATATGCAGATCATTCACTCCAATCGGCTCACCAATTTTCTCTAAGCTAGCGCGTATCATGCCGTAATGTTGCGCTGCTTTGGCGCTGTATGGCAATACATCCAACCTGCTACAAAAATCTTCAATTACTGCTAAATTTTGAGTTGGTTTTTCACTTTTTTCAGCGCCATGCAGCAATTCAGCCAGAGTAATCGCAGAAATCGCCATGTGCTGCGCGTGCTGATTAAATATTTGTAACACCTCAATAGGCCGACGCTTCAGCACGTAAATGACGATGTTGGTGTCAAGCAGATAACGTAGCATTTACAAGGCTTCGCGGTGTACCTGAGTTTGCGTAGCACGCTCGCTTAAAAAGTCGTCTGTAACTGCGGCGGTATTTAAGAAAAAGCTATCCCAAGATTGCCCAAGTGGCGAAATAATCCGCTCGTTTCCAAGCGCACGAACTGCCACACGCTTAACATCACTAGGCAAGCGTAACTCACTTGGTAGGCGCACTGCTTGAGTACGGTTATTGATAAATACAGTACTAGACAAAGTCATCACATTCACCTTTGAAATTTGTATATAGCACTAGTATACACTTAAATGAATGATGAATACAAATCGTCTACAATAGTTTCCAGTGTATCTGCTGCCCTGCCCGTAACGGCACAACCACATCATCGCCAAGTGCTAATTCATTAGGCACAACCCAGCTAGTTTTTTCCAACGTAATTTGGTCGCTGTTTCTAGCCAAACCATAAAAATCAGCGCCGTAAAAACTGGCGAATCCTTCTAATTTATCTAACGCATTGGCGCTTTCAAACGCCTCAGCATAGAGCTCAATGGCGGCGTGGGCGGTGTACATGCCAGCACAGCCACAGGCGGCTTCTTTGGTATGTTTGGCATGTGGGGCGCTGTCTGTACCTAAGAAGAATTTAGGGTTACCTGAGGTTGCCGCTTTTACCAGCGCTAATCGATGCGTTTCACGCTTTAAAATTGGCAGGCAATAGTGGTGTGGGTTAATACCGCCCTTAAACATATCGTTACGGTTCATCAATAAATGGTGTGCGGTAATAGTAGCGGCTACATTGGCTGAAGCCTGGGTAACAAAATCAGCGGCGTCTTGCGTGGTGATGTGTTCAAATACGACTTTGAGCGCTGGATAGCGTTTCAATAGTGGTGTCATATGGCGGTCAATAAATACTTTTTCGCGGTC
>JANNBX010000123.1:0-13315 GCA_031385945.1 Methylophilaceae bacterium
CAGATGAAATGATGAAAGTGGCTTTAGAAGTAGGCTACCCAGTGATCATTAAAGCTGCTGGCGGCGGCGGCGGACGTGGTATGCGTGTAGTGCATAATGAGGCCGATTTAATTCAAGCGGTTGCCATGACTAAAACCGAAGCAGGCGCTGCATTTGGTAACCCAACGGTGTATATGGAAAAATTTCTATTGCACCCGCGCCATGTAGAAATTCAAATTTTATCTGACCAGCACGGTAATGCAGTGTATTTGGGCGATCGTGATTGCTCTATGCAACGCCGCCACCAAAAAGTGTTAGAAGAAGCACCCGCACCTGGCATTAGCCAAAAAGTACGTGAAAAAATTGGTGAGCGCTGCGCTGCAGCCTGCCGCCGTATCAATTATCGCGGTGCTGGTACATTTGAATTTTTGTATGAAAACGATGAGTTTTATTTCATTGAAATGAATACCCGCATACAAGTTGAGCATACTGTGACAGAAATGATTACAGGTATTGATTTGGTGCAACAACAAATTCGTATTGCCAATAACGAAGTACTCAGCTTTACGCAGGCAGATATTCGCCTGCATGGCCACGCAATTGAGTGCCGTATCAACGCTGAAGACCCATACACATTTGTACCTAGCCCAGGCAAAATTACCGCTTTTCATATGCCAGGTGGCCCAGGTGTACGCGTAGATACACATGCATATGCCAGTTACACCGTGCCAGCGCATTACGACTCCATGATAGGCAAGCTGATTACGCATGCTGATACACGTGAGCAAGCGATTGCTAAAATGAACATTGCATTATCAGAAATGATGATTGAAGGCATTAAAACCAACGTAGCTTTGCATCGCGATTTAATGAGCGATGCAGCATTTTACGAAGGCGGCACCAGTATTCATTATCTAGAGCACATGTTGGGCACCCACCCAGCTAAGCAGTATAAGTAATTAGGATTTAATACATCTCTAATTTCGGCTATCACTAATAGCTTACCGATAGTTTTAAGCAGTTATTATCTGATTGGCTTTTGTTAATATTTAAGTTTCAACTAGAACGGCAACAAACATGGCATGGGTTTCACTTAAAATTGCAGCACATGATAATAGCGCTGAGCTCATCAGCGATGAGTTAATGGCACTGGGCGCGCTTTCAGCGATTATAGAAGACGCAAACGCAGATACTTTGGACGAGCAGCCTATTTTCGGTGAGCCAGGCGACCCGCCACCGGGTATTTGGGTGCAAAACACGGTGAGCGCACTGTTTGATGTGGGCGTTGATATTACTCAGATTATCAGCGATTTGAACAATATCACTGGTTTTAAAGACTTAAGTTTCACCACTGAAATTATTGCTGAGCAAGACTGGGTGCGTGCAACGCAATCACAGTTTGATCCAATTAAAATTAGCGATCAGTTATGGATAGTGCCTACTTGGCATGCTGCCCCTAACCCAGATGCGCTTAATATTGTACTAGATCCAGGCTTGGCGTTTGGCACAGGCAGCCACCCAACGACGCATTTGTGTTTATCTTGGTTGACTGACACCATTCACCCAAACCAAACCGTATTAGATTATGGTTGTGGATCTGGTATTTTAGCCATAGCTGCTAAAAAGCTAGGCGCTGAGCTAGTGGTCGGCACAGACATTGACGCGCAAGCCATACAATCTAGCCAATACAATGCCCAGCAAAATGGCGTAGATGCACAATTCTATTTGCCAGATGATTTGCCAGCGGCTAACCGCACGCAGTATGACGTCGTGGTTGCGAATATTTTATCTAGCGCGTTATCTGTACTTGCACCTGCGCTCGCACAATTTTGCAAATCGAATGGCAAAATTGCACTGTCTGGCATTTTAAAAGAGCAAGTCAATCAAGTTTCTGATATTTACGCGCAGTGGTTCGACATGCAGCCCCCCGTTTTTATGGATGCATGGGTATTGTTGAGCGGTATTAAAAAATAATGGCAGAAGTCGCAAAGCGCATGGTTACTAGTTGCCCAGAGTGCGACACCCATTTTTATGTAAAACCGGAACAACTCGAAGTACGTAAAGGTTTTGTGCGCTGTGGTAAGTGCCAACATCGCTTTAATGCGCTGAGTTTTATGTTGCCAGCGCGTGACTTGCAAATTGATTTCACTCCGCTAGATAACCCAATAAACAGTCAATCAATCAATGGTTTATCAGCTAATCATCAAGCGCTTCACGGTAGTGAACAATCTGATTTTGCAAAAATAAGTGCTGAAACGACTACCAAAGCCACTGATTCAGACGATACTTACACGCCAATCTCGCTAGAAGATGCCATTACTTCAATGCCCTTACACACAAACGCGATTGTGGATGAAAGCCATGCAGCAGCGGTTGAGGTGAGTATTAAGCCGAACACAGAATCGCCGGCAGAGCTGCTAGCAGTGAATGGTGAGCAAACAGTGGCAGACGCACATCACCAAGCGATTGCAGTAAGCCATGATTTTGCTAGTAATGATTTTACTGGTGAATTTAATAGCGATTTTACTAGTGAGTTTAACAGTGAGTTTAATGGCGAATTTGCACGCAAAAAACGATTCAAAACTAAGCAATCTAGCCGTTTTGTAGCTTGGATATTGAATACGCTAGCGCTGTCTTTATTGCTAGTTTTAATCGTGCAAACCCTATATTTTGGGCGCACAGCCATTACCAGTCATATACCAAATGTTAAACCTTATTTTGAGCAAGCCTGTTTAATGATTGGGTGTGTGATTGAGCTACCAAAAGATATTACAAAAATTAGTATTGATGATTCAGATCTAAAAGAAGACTTGATTTACCAAGGCTTAATACGCGTGAGTGCAACAATTATCAATCAAGCCGATATGCGTCAAGCGTATCCGAATCTTGAGTTAACACTCACTGATGATGATAATAAGCCAGTATTACGCCGCTTATTTACACCCAAAGATTACGCTGAAAAAGACTCAGCGCTCAAGCTGGGCTTGCCTGTGAACGAAGAAGTTTATGTAAATTTGAATGTCATGGTAGATGGTAGCGCAGTAGTTGGTTACCGCTTACTGCCGCGCTACGACTAAAGTACCGCTCTAACCCTAATACGTCTAATGAAAATCACTACCCAACATTGCGTATTACCAACATGCACGTATTGGTTGAGCTGTATAATATATAAATTGTGAGTTGTATCAATTAACCAAATTTAATAAGGATTATCATCATGTGGACAACACCAGCAGCTACTGAAATGCGTTTTGGCTTTGAAGTAACAATGTACGTAGCAAATCGCTAAGACCAGCTAAATTTTAAGTCATAATTGTACGGCTTGAAATAAAAGCCCAAAGATTTAGTTAAAGCATTATAAAAAGAGCGCATTAGCGCTCTTTTTGTTTTCAAGAAGCCATATCCAAGCATCTATTTTCATTTAAACGTTTATTTTCTGTATACCGCTATTAATTTCTGAGTGGCTTCATCACAAACGTAGCACATCAAATAGCATTTAAACATGTTATTATTGGATTAAGTAAACCTTTTCACTCTTGAAACTCTTAATCAGCAAATAAGATGTTTGTCCAAAATAAAATAACTATGTCGCTTTTAATCATGTGTTTTGCACTCTTGCAAGCGCTAGCGCCGTTTATCCATGGGCACTTTGATAAAAAAATAACTGGTTCATCCCATCACGATCAAGAGAGTGGCTTGCACTTAAGTCATGCAGCAGATGCGCTTAACGAAGCTAAATTCCATGCTGAGATAAACGCAGAAAAAAATGCGACAGTAGAAAATAGTGCAAACCAACATGTGGGTGTTCATCAGCACGGCATACACAGCGTATCTGTGGCGTCTGCCATTGAACCAGTGGGTGATGTGGACAGTGATGTTGGTGATTCTGATACAGCTTTTGTATTATTAGTGTTTTTGTTTTGTGTAGTTTTGCCATTAAAACGGCTGTATGCCACGCATTATTTATCTTTAAATAACAACTCATTTCATCGGCTACAGCCCGCACCTCGCGCTCCACCTCAGTTCTCCTAACTTATTCACCCGTTTTCAGAGCAATTGCTTTGAAACGGTTTTGTATTGAGTATCAGGAGAGCATCATGCAGTTTGTATCCATTACATTTTCACCTGTTTCACGTTTGTTAGTCTGTTTGTGTTGGTTTGTGTTGAGCATGTTGCCACAGCTCACATGGGCTGTTGAGCCTGCACCCGTTACCTTACAGGATGCGTTAGATTTAGCGTTAAGTGCAAACCCTGAAATTGCAGTAGCTACGCGCGAGCGTGAGGCGCAACAAGGTGCGCGATTACAAGCTAGCGCCCGACCTAATCCTGTTATTTCAGCCGCCATGCAAGATGTTAGGGCTGACTTGCGCCAAACTACGCTGCAAATTAGCCAAGAGTTTGAGTTAGGTAATAAGCGAGACGCCCGAATAATAGCAGCAGATACTTTTTACAATAAAGCTAATATTGAGTTAGAGGCTAAAAAAGTGGATATTCACGCTAATGTGGTTGCCGCTTTTTATAATGTTTTGGTTGCACAAGCACGCATTGATTTAGCTAAATTATCGATAAAAACCGCAAGCCTTGCCCTAGATGCGGCGACCAAACGGGTAACGGCTGGTAAAAGTGCGCCTGTTGAGCAAACTAAATCAAAAATTGCATTTGCTGCTACGCAAATAGAGCATCAGCAGGCAAATAGCCAATTAGTGATTAGTCGCCAACAGTTGACGAGATTAATGGGTAAAAATACTAGCGGTAACATGCCGTCTTTAGCCAACAGTACAACATCTGGCACGCATAGTCCGCAATATGCCATGGTGGCAAGCCAAATGGTGGTAGGTCAATTGGAGCATATTCCAGATAGTCCACCGCTGACCACACTACTCACTCTGTTAGAAAACGCACCATCCATACAATTAGCCCGAATGGATGTTGCCTCGCGCGTTGCACTCACTGATATTGAGCGTACTAAATCAACACCCAACATCACTATAAGTGCTGGTCTTGTAAATAATCAAGAGCTTGGCGTTAATCAAGCAATGTTAGGTATATCGATACCGATACCATTATTTGACCGTAACACAGGCAGCGTACAAGAAGCTGTTAGTCGTGAATATAAAGCACAAGACACATTAAGCGCTTTAAAAAATCAGCTAGCCACCAATGTAAGTGATCAACACTATCGCTTAATTGCAGCTAAACAATCCGTACTGATATTACGCGAAGACATACTACCCAGCGCGCAAAGCGCATTTGACGCGGCTAGTAAAGGTTTTGAGTTTGGTAAATTTAGCTTTTTAGATGTACTCGATGCCCAGCGCACACTGTTTCAAGTGCAATCGCAATATCTAATCGCCCTTGCAGACGTACACCAAGCCGTGGCAGAAATCGAACGTATTTTGGGTGATGTGATTCAACACCCGCTAGATAAAACTTTGGAGTAAATCATGCAATTAAACACATTCAATAATCAAAAACAGTGGCTAGTAGTGTTTGCGATTATCGTCATAGGCCTAGTATTGGCTACTTTTATTTTAAGCACAGACAAAGCAGCGCCTATGGAAGAGCATGGTGAACATGCAGACCATACAGAAGGAATGACGGCCAAACCACCAGCGCATGGTGAAGCTGAGCATAACCATGCAAAAGACCATAATCAGCCAGCGATGTTGTCTGTAAGCGTGAAAGGCCCGCACGGCGGCAAGCTCTTTACTGATGGTGATTACGCTATTGAAGTCACGATTTTTGAGCAAAATCAGCCACCAGAATTTAGGCTATACGCTTACTTAGATAACAAGCCGTTAGCGCCCACCAGTACCAATGTCAATTTAAGCTTATCGCGTTTAGGTCGTGAGGCACAGCTATTTATATTTACGCCTGAAAAAGATCATTTAACCTCAAAAATAATGGTTGAAGAGCCGCACTCTTTCAAAGTAACAATCAAAGCCACGCATGCTAATCAAACACATACATTCAGCTACGACCAAGTAGAGGCAAGGGTTACGCTAACTGAAGAGCAGCTTAAACATAACGCCATTGAAGTACTAACCGCAGCACCTGCCAGCATTCAAACCAACTTACGATTACTTGGTGAGATTAAGTTAAATGCAGATAAAACCGTACAGATTTTGCCGCGCCTAAACGGCATTGTAGAAAGTGTGGTGGCAAATGTGGGTGACTTCGTTAAAAAAGGCCAAACACTAGCGGTGATTTCAAGTATGGGTGTAGCAGAAAACCGTGGTGATTTATTGGCCGCACAACAACGCTTGAGCTTAGCCAAAACCACTTTAACGCGAGAAGAAATCTTGTGGCGCGAAAAAATATCAGCGGAGCAAGATTATTTAGCCGCTAAAAATGATGTGGAGTTAGCGCAAATTGAAATGTCACGTCAGAGCCAAAAACTAGCAAGCCAAGGCGTTGGCGCGGGCGCAGGTGCAAGATATACATTAACTGCGCCAATTGATGGCACTATTACGCGTAAAAACGTGGCGGCTGGGCAAGTGTTGGAGCTCACACAAATACTGTTTGAAGTGGCTGATTTAAGCACGGTATGGGCTGAGATGAATATTCCTATTAAAGATTTAGGTTTGGTTAAAACAGGGCAAAAGGTGACGGTGCGCGCTTCTGCTTTTGAACAAAGTTCAGAAGGCACCATTACTTATATCGCTCCATTGGTTGATTTGCAAAGTAGAACCGCCATCGCGCGGGTTGCTATGCTAAATTTGAAACAAAATTGGCTGGTTGGCTTGCCCGTGAACATTGATTTAGTGGCCGATGAAGTGACTGTGCCATTAGCAGTTTCTGTTGAGGCGCTGCAAACCTTGCAATATGGCGATGTAGTATTCGGGCGGTATGCTGATGCGTTTGAAGCGCGGCCAGTGACTTTAGGGCGCCGTGATAGCAAGTATGTAGAAGTGCTTTCTGGTTTAAATAGTGGCGAGCAATATGCAGCGGGCAATAGTTTTGTAGTGAAAGCTGAGCTTGGTAAAGCAGGAGCTAGCCATGACCATTAAAAAGCCAGAGAGCAGTGACGTAGGTCCACACAAAGCACGCGGCTTTTTTGAACAGCTGATTGCATTTGCCATTGACCAACGTTGGCTAGTGATGCTGATAAGCTTGGGTGTGGCAATCATGGGGATTGTGAGTTATCAACATTTGCCGATTGATGCAGTACCTGATATTACTAATGTACAAGTACAAATTAACTCGGCAGCACCAGGCTACTCGCCGCTAGAAACAGAGCAACGTATTACTTACCCTGTTGAAACTGCCATGGCGGGGCTGCCCCATTTAGAAGAAACACGTTCAATTTCGCGTTACGGATTATCGCAAGTGACCGTCGTATTTAAAGAAGGTACCAATATTTACTTTGCACGCCAGTTAGTTGCTGAACGGATTGCGCAGGTAAAAGAAAAGCTGCCAGCAGGGATTAGTTCTGAAATGGGGCCGACAGCAACAGGTTTAGGCGAGATTTTTATGTGGACTGTGTCGGCTCAAGCTGGCGCACTTAAGCCAGATGGAACACCCTATACCGCAATGGATTTGCGCGAAGTGCAAGATTGGATTATTAAGCCGCAATTACGCAATGTGCCAGGCGTGACCGACATTAATACTGTTGGCGGTTACAGCAAACAGTTTCAAGTTTCACCTAATTTAGATGCTTTGATGAGCTACGGTTTAACACTGACTGATATTTTGCACGCACTTGAAAAAAACACTAATAACCAAGGTGCTGGTTATATTGAAAAATTAGGTGAGCAATATTTAATTCGCGTGCCTGGTCAAATAATGGTTGATAGTCAAAACCAAAATATAGCACTTGAAGCTTTAAGTAATGTCGTGCTAGACCTGAGAAACGGCACGCCTATTCGTGTGCAAGATGTAGCCACCGTTTCTGTTGGTAGTGATTTGCGCACTGGTGCGGCAACGATGAATGGTGAAGAAGTAGTGTTGGGTACAGTGTTTATGTTGATGGGCGAAAATAGTCGTACAGTTTCTCAAGCTATTGCAAGTAGGCTTGCTGAAGTGAATAAAACACTGCCAGCGGGTATTAGCGCTAATACTGTTTACGACCGCACTATTTTGATCGATAAAGCCATTAATACCGTTAAAAAGAATCTGATTGAAGGCGCATTGTTAGTCATCGCGATATTATTTATATTTTTGGGTAATATACGCGCTGCTATTATTACGATGTGTGTAATTCCTTTAGCCATGCTGATGACCTTTACAGGTATGGTTAGTAATAAAGTTAGCGCTAATTTAATGAGTTTAGGTGCATTAGACTTCGGTATTATTATCGATGGTGCAGTGGTCATTGTAGAAAATGCTATGCGGCGTCTTGCGCATTCACAAAGTGTGTTTGGTCGAAATTTAACGCGGGAAGAAAGATTCACCGAAGTCTTTTCGGCAGCACGCGAAGCAAGGCGACCGCTTATTTATGGTCAACTGATTATCATGGCAGTATATTTACCTATCTTCGCACTCACAGGGGTAGAAGGTAAAATGTTCCACCCTATGGCGTTTACGGTGGTGATGGCTTTAATCGCGGCCATGATTATTTCAGTGACATTTATTCCCGCTGCCATTGCGTTATTTGTAACAGATCGAGTGGATGAAAAAGAAAATAAAGTCATGCAGTGGGCAAAAAAAATCTACACACCAGTGTTAGATTGGACGCTCACCAACAAAGCCGTGGTGCTCACTTTTGCAGTGACCACCGTTGTGCTGAGTGGGCTGCTCCTTACACGCATGGGCAGTGAGTTCGTACCTAGTTTAGATGAAGGTGATATCGCTTTGCATGCGTTGCGTATTCCAGGCACGAGCTTAAGCCAAGCAGTGATCATGCAACAAGAGCTAGAAAAAACCATTAAAGCCTTTCCCCAGGTTGATAAAATTTATGCCAAGCTGGGTACGGCAGAAATCGCTACCGACCCCATGCCACCTAGTGTTGCAGATACTTTTTTGATTTTAAAACCACGATCAGAGTGGCCAGACGCATCCCTTAGTAAAAACGCCCTAATTGCACAAATTCAAGCTGCAGTATCTAAAGTGCCAGGTAATAATTATGAATTTACTCAGCCGATACAAATGCGTTTTAACGAGCTTATTTCTGGTGTGCGTAGCGATGTGGCAGTAAAAGTGTTCGGTGATAATTTAGAAGTGATGACCGAAATCGCTAAAAAAATTGCCAATGTGTTAGAAAAAACTCAAGGCAGTAGCGATGTAAAAGTTGAACAAACGACTGGTTTGCCTGTGTTAACCGTGAATATTGACCGTGAAAAAATTGCGCGTTTGGGTGTGAATATGGAAGATATTCAAACAGCAGTGAGTATTGCTATGAATGGCGCACATGCAGGTGCTATTTATGACGGTGACAGGCGTTTTGATATTGTGGTAAGGCTAGATGAAGCGCAACGCTTGGATACCGCCATCTTAGAGCGTTTGCCTATCAAGCTAAACGTGAAAAATGTAGCCACTTATATGCGCTTAAGCGAGCTTGCCAGCTTAGATGTTGCACAAGGTGCTAATCAGTTTAGTCGTGCTAATGGCAAACGTAATGTCGTAGTAACAGCCAATGTACGCGAGCGAGATATAGGTTCGTTTGTAGCAGAGGCGCAAGCTAGTATTGCTGAAAGTGTAAAAATACCTTCGGGCAATTGGCTAAAGTGGGGCGGCACATTTAAGCAGTTACAATCTGCCGCAGATCGTTTGAAAATTGTTATTCCACTAGCGCTAATGATTGTTTTTATGCTGTTGTATGCAGTATTTGGCAACTTTAAAGATGGGTTAATCGTATTCAGCGGCATTCCCTTTGCGCTCACAGGTGGCGTGACAGCATTGTGGGTTTCGGGCATTCCACTTTCAATCTCGGCTGGCGTTGGTTTTATCGCGCTATCAGGTGTAGCGGTGCTTAACGGCTTGGTGATGATTACTTTCATCAATAATCTACGCGCAGAAGGCAAGCTAGTGGCTGAAGCAGTACGTGAAGGGGCACTAACAAGATTGCGCCCAATTTTGATGACTGCTTTGGTCGCTTCATTCGGCTTTATACCGATGGCAATTGCTACTGGAGTTGGCGCAGAAGTACAGCGACCTTTAGCCACAGTAGTCATTGGTGGCATATTGTCGTCCACATTATTAACTTTATTGGTGCTACCGCTACTCTATCTTTTATTGTCCACCAACAAAAAAATAGCGTAATAATCAAAGCTACATTAGGTCTATGCAATTACTTAGCAGTACGCCTAAGTTTTGAGATTAAATAATTGTATTCATATTTTTAATCCATTATAAAATACGCACTTAATCTTAAAAATATAAAGTATTAACAAGCATGGCTGGACATTTATTCATCATTACTGCTGCCTCTGGCGCTGGCAAAACCAGTTTAGTTAAGGCTGTATTAGGCTTAGATAATCAAGTGAAACTAGCGGTTTCATATACTACTCGAAAGCCTCGCGCGGGCGAGGTTGATGGCGTTGACTATTTTTTCGTAGATGAAGTGGCATTTAATCAGCGCTTAGCGCATGGTGATTTTTTGGAATACGCTGAGGTGCATGGTGCAAAATACGCCACTTCGCAAAGTCAAGTTGAGCAAGCGTTAAGCCATGACTTTGATATTATTTTAGAAATAGACTGGCAAGGCGCAGCGCAAATTCGTCAACTCATGCCCCAAGCTACCAGCATATTTGTGCTACCACCCTCAATTGACACATTAGAACAGCGCCTAAATACACGTGGTCAAGACACTAGTGATGTGATTGCTCGGCGTATTGCAGCGGCGCGCGACGAGATGAGCCACGTGAGTGAGTTCGATTATGTTACAATCAACGATAGTTTTGAAGTTGCCCTCGGCGACATCATGGCTATTATTCGATCACATCGCTTAAAATGTAGCGTACAAAGTGAGCGTCACGCCCTACTGATCAGCACTTTAGTTTGAGTCTAACAATTTCAATTTAATCGTTAAATTAAGCTAAAAGTTTGAATCATGTTCCTATTTTAAAAAGCAAGTTACTAGAAAGCACATAATATGGCTCGTATTACCGTTGATGATTGTTTAGAAAAAATCCCGAACCGCTTCCATTTAACTTTGGTAGCTGCTTATCGTGCGCGCCAATTAGCGAATGGTTCAGACCCTTATGTGCATGGTGTTGGCCAAAAAGACAAACCTACCGTATTGGCTTTGCGCGAAATCGCAGCTGGTAAAGTGGGTTTAGAGCTACTTAATCGTGGGCATGGCTAAACACGTACATAAACCAGTAGAGGCGGAGCCTGCTCCGCCGCTTATTCCTGCTGATAGTGAGCACTCACAGCTCACGCTCCTCCTCAAAAAATATTTAAAGCCTGACGATATCCAACTGGTATGGGATGCGTATCGCTACGCTGAAATTGCGCATCGCGGCCAAACCCGTAAAACTGGTGAGCCATATATCACACATCCTGTATCGGTCGCGTGTATTTTGGCTGAATTACACCTAGATGTACCTACTTTACTAGCGGCCTTATTGCATGATGTGGTTGAAGACACGCCTGTGACTAAGCAAGAAATCTTTGAGCGCTATGGTAAGCAAGTGGCTGAATTAGTTGATGGTTTATCAAAAATTGACAAACTAGATTTTCAATCAGCGACAGAAGCACAAGCTGAAAATTTCCGCAAAATGTTGCTTGCTATGAGCCAAGATGTACGGGTAATTTTAGTCAAACTGGCCGACAGATTGCATAATATGCAAACGCTAGACGCTATGAAGCCGGAAAAACAAAAACGCATTGCCCGTGAAACACTCGATATTTTTGCACCGATTGCTAATCGTCTTGGCCTAAACCATATTTATCAGCAGTTAGAAGATTTAGCTTTTAAGTACTTACACCCTATGCGCTATCGGGTGATTGCTAATGCTATTAAAGCAGCGCGCGGTAACCGCAAAGAGGTTGTCACTAAAATTTTAGATTCTATTCAATTGCGCTTAAAAGAACAGCAAATTGATGCCGAAATCACGGGTCGCGAAAAGCATTTATATAGCGTTTATAAAAAAATGCAGGGTAAAACTAGTCATTTTTCACAGATTTACGATATTTATGGTTTTCGATTTTTAGTAAAAGACACGCCAAGCTGCTATTTAACGCTGGGCGCATTGCACGGCCTCTATAAGCCGATTCCTGGTAAGTTTAAAGATTATATTGCTATTCCAAAAGCCAATGGCTATCAGTCCTTGCATACTGCATTGTTTGGCCCGTTTGGTACGCCAATTGAAATGCAGATTCGCAGTGTTGAAATGCACAATGTGGCTGAAATTGGTGTGGCAGCGCATTGGCGCTATAAAACTAATGATGCACATTTGACTGCGCTACAACAACAAACGCATCAGTGGTTACAGCGCCTGGTCGAAATGCAGAGCGAAAGTGTGGATTCGCTCGAGTTTTTAGAACATTTCAAAGTGGATTTATTCCCTGATGAAGTATTCGTATTTACCCCAAAAGGCAAAATTTTAGCTCTGCCTAAACGTGCTACAGCGGTCGATTTTGCTTACGCAGTCCATACTGATGTTGGTAACCGCTGCGTTGCGGTAAAAGTGAACCATGAGTTAGCGCCATTACGCACCGAGCTACATAACGGAGATCATGTAGAAATTATTACGGCAAGCCACGCGCACCCTAACCCTACTTGGCTTAATTATGTAGTTTCTAGCCGCGCCAGAACGCATATTCGCCACTTTTTAAAGGGCATGCAGTCAAAAGAGTCAGCTCAATTAGGCGAGCGCATTTTGAATTTAGCCTTACGCGCCTTACATGCTGATCCAGTAAACATTGATGAGGCGAACTGGAAGCGCCTGATTACTGATTATGGTGTGAAAACTAAAGAAGAGATTCTCACTGATATTGGTTTGGGTAAGCGCAATAACGTGATGGTTGCCCACCAACTATTATCTACTGGCGAATACAGTAAGCTCAATCCAAAAGGCCTAGATACCATTACCATACGTGGTACTGAGGGCATGGCAGTACAATTTGCAGCGTGTTGCAGACCGATACCAGGCGATCCTATTTTAGGTTTTATCAATAAAGAAAAAGGCTTAATTGTGCACACGCACGATTGCACAGCGATTAGAAAACGCCGCCTTGACCCTGATAAATGGCTAGATGTAGAGTGGTCGCCCGAAAATAAACGCTTATATAAAACAGATTTAAAACTGGCAGTTGCTAACCAAAAAGGCATGTTGGCGAAAATTGCAGCGGTGATTTCAAGAGAGAAATAAATTCAGAATCTGATACTTTTTGTCCATTCTCTATTTTCCAAATGACTATTGGTGCTTTTCTTGTATTAGCTAAAATTTCT
>JANNBX010000182.1:0-8799 GCA_031385945.1 Methylophilaceae bacterium
CAATCTGAAGAATTGCGCGTTGCGATTGTTGATGGGCAACGCCTCATCGATTTGGATATTGAACACACCGGCCGCGAACAGCGCAAAAGCAATATCTACAAAGCTGTAATCACCCGTATTGAGCCCTCCCTTGAAGCTGCATTTGTTGACTACGGTCAAGAACGCCACGGCTTTTTACCATTTAAAGAAATCGCTAGCAGCTATTACTTAAGCAAACCAGAATCAGGCCGCGCACGCATTCAAGACGTGTTGAAAGAAGGCGTTGAGTTGTTAGTGCAAGTCGACAAAGACGAGCGCGGCAACAAAGGCGCAGCACTCACTACTTACATTTCACTCGCTGGTCGTTATTTAGTGTTAATGCCAAATAACCCACGTGGCGGCGGTGTTTCACGCCGTATTGAAGGCGAAGACCGTGACGAATTACGTGACGTTATGGCGCAATTAGAAGTACCAAAAGGCATGAGCATGATTGCTCGCACAGCTGGCATTGGCCGCAATGCTGAAGAATTACAATGGGATTTAAACTACCTCACACAACTATGGGCAGCCATTGATTCTGCTTACGCCCAAGTTGAAGCTGGCACGTTAATTTATCTTGAAAGCAGCTTGATGATTCGTGCAGTGCGCGATTATTTCCAGCCAGATATCAACGAAATTTTAATTGACGATGCAGATACGCACTTCCAAGTAAAAGGCTTTATGGATCTAGTCATGCCTAGCTACGCTAACCGCGTAAAGCATTACACCGACGACATTCCGTTGTTCACACGCTTCCAAATCGAGCATCAAATTGAAACCGCGTTTTCACGCGAAGTTCGCCTGCCTTCTGGTGGCGCAATCGTCATTGACCACACTGAAGCGCTTGTATCAGTAGACGTTAACTCTGGCCGTTCAATTAAAGGTGCAGATATTGAACATACAGCCTTTAACACCAACTGTGAAGCCGCTGACGAAGTAGCACGCCAAATGCGTTTACGCGATTTAGGTGGCTTAGTAGTGATCGACTTTATCGATATGGAAGTGGCTAAACACCAACGCGAAGTTGAAACACGCCTAAAAGATGCACTACATTTTGACCGTGCACGTGTGCAAATGGGCAAAATCTCACGCTTTGGTTTGATGGAATTATCACGCCAACGCTTGCGCCCAAGCTTGGGTGAAAGTAATCATATTCCTTGCCCGCGTTGCTCTGGCACTGGTCATATTCGTGGTATCGAATCAACCGCTCTACACATTTTGCGTATTACCCAAGAAGAAGCGATGAAAGAAAACAGCGCTATTATTCAGGTGCAATTACCTGTTGAAGCGGCGACTTTCTTGCTGAATGAAAAACGTGCGGACATTCATAAAATTGAAGAGCGCATGGGTGTTCAAGTCGTGTTAATTCCTAACATTCACATGGAAACGCCAAACTACAATATTGTGCGCGTTAAAGCTGATGACGTGACTGAAAGTCACGGCCACGCCAGCTACACTATGGTAGAAATGCCAGTTGAAGAAACGCCAGCATCTCTTGCTGAAGCGCCAAAACCAGCGAGACAAGAAGCTGTTGTTAAAGGTATTACGCCAGTTTCTGCCGCACCCAATGTGGCTGAACGTGTTGCAGTTGAAGCGGTACCTGCTAAAAAATTAAGCTTAATCGCAAAAATTAAAGGTTGGTTTACAGGCACAACTGAAACAAAAGTAGAGTCTGCTGACGAGAAAAAAGCACGTGAAAACCAACGTGATGGTCAACGTGAAAATGGTCGTGGCAACCGCAATAATCGTAACCGTAACCGCAATAAAAACGAGCGTAACAGCGCTGAAAAAACAGGTGAACGTGCGGAAGTTAAATCAGAAACTCGTCAACCTAACCCTAATCAACAGAAACCTCAGCAGAATCGCAATGCTGATAACCAAACGCAAGAACGTAAGCCGCAAGAGCCGAGAAGTGCCGAGCGTAACAATCAGCCACGCAATGCGCCAAAAAACGAAAATCGCAATGAGAATCGTGTAGAAAATCGCACAGAAACCAAAAATGATATTCGTCCTGAAAGTATTGACGCTACCAACGTTATTGTTGAGCCACAAACAGGCAACATGCCAGTGGTCGAAAGTGCCGGCGAACCACGTGAGCGCAGCCGCCGTAGTCGTAATGGCCGCCGTGACCGCAACCGTGGCAACCGTGAAAACGTGGTTAGTGAAGATGGTGTAACTCAAAACTTTGTGCCAAATGATGTAGCGCTGGCTAACGACAATCTAATTGAAACACCAAAAGCTGAAAATATTGTTGTTGCAAAAACAGTCATTACTGAAAAACCAGTGATCAGTGAAGCACCTGCAGTTAACCAAGTAGTTACTGCTGAAGCAAAAACAGCTAATATTGAAATACCGAAATCGACTTTACAAACAGTAGAAACGAAAGCTATTGAAACAGTAGCGACAGAAACTGTGGAAGTTAAAGCGCCAGCTAAACGCCCTGCTCGCCCACGTAAGCCTAAAGCAGAAGCTAAACCGGTTGATTTGAGTGCCAGTGGTTTGCAACTAGTTGAAACAGCCGCACCAAGTGCACCAGTTGTGGCAGCTACGCCAGCACCAGCACGCAAACCAAAACGCGAAGCCGCTTGGAAAAAATCCGCAGAAGGTGAAGTTGTTGCAGAGCCGCTGGTGATTGTGCAAACACAAAAAGAGTAATCTCACTCTAGTTTAATCATTTAAAAGCCCCAAAATTTGGGGCTTTTGTACTTTTATATCCATATTCCCAACAGTGCACTGACTTTAAAATAATACTTAATTTCTATAGAAAATCAGGCATATATCATCATGTCACTCAGGTGACATCTAAATTAACAAAATGATTGTAGAATGCATTATGCGAGTCACTTTGATTAGCTGTAGCAAACATTAAGGAGTATCAAATGGGCATTTTAGACTCTATTAAAGATATCGCAAACAAAGCGGTAGACGCTGTACAAGACGCTGCAACCGAAGCTAAACAAACCTACAATGAGCATGGCGGCATTTCAGGCATGGCAGATAAAGCGGGTGACGAACTCTCAGCCCTAGGTGATAAAATTGCTGACGCAGCAGGAGACACGGTTGATCAAGTTAAATTAAATGCTGCAGTGGCAGCCGACAAAGCACAAACCCTGGCGTCCAAAGCAGGCGATGAGCTTTCAGAATTTGCTCAAACTGCAAAAAATGCTGCATCAGACGTAATCGCCAAAGTAAGTGGTGACGACAAAGTTAGTATCGATGACACAGTTAATATTGATGACGCAGCTAAAGTGAATGACGAGTTACCAAAAACTTAAAATGCATTCAATTAAACAAAAGCCGCTCAAACTTGGGCGGCTTTTGTATTATGAGCGCATAAACTAATGATTGGCTGAGGCTATATTGCATCACATGGATAACAAATTACTAACTCTCGAAAAATATTATAAAACAACCGCCTCTGCACCGTAATATCTAAATTTCAATTTCTTCAACTGATCCCTAAAGTCTGCGGCTTTTTCAAACTCTAGGTTTTTAGCCGCATCATGCATGGCTTTTTCTAAACGCTTCATTTCTTTTACAATTTGTTTTTCACTCAAGCTTTCAAAGTTAGCTTGATTTTGCACAGCTTTGCGTTCACGTTCAGCTTCATCTTTGTCATAAACGCCATCAATAATGTCTTTAATTTTCTTGCTGATGCCTTTTGGCACAATGCCGTTGGCCTCGTTGAAGGCCATTTGTACGCCTCTGCGCCTTTGGGTTTCATCCATGGCGGCTTTCATACTACGCGTGATTTTATTGGCGTAAAAAATCACTGAGCCGTTTAAATTACGTGCAGCTCTACCTGCTGTTTGAATAAGGCTTCGTTCACTGCGCAAAAAACCTTCTTTATCGGCATCTAACACGGCTACCAATGATACTTCTGGTATATCTAAGCCCTCACGCAGTAGGTTAATGCCAACCAGCACATCAAATTCGCCAAGACGCAAATCGCGGATAATTTCAACCCGCTCTACCGTATCAATATCAGAGTGCAAATAACGTACTTTTACACCATGTTCATTTAGGTAATCAGTTAAGTCTTCCGCCATGCGTTTGGTGAGCGTTGTTGCCAATACACGCTCACCCACCGCTACACGCTTTTTAATTTCACCCAGTAAATCATCCACTTGCGTATCAGCTGGTTTGACGATAATTTCAGGGTCAACTAAGCCTGTTGGCCGTGCAATCATCTCAACCACTTGCTCTTGATGGGTGCGCTCATACTCAGCAGGGGTTGCCGAAACGAATACACATTGGCGCATGATACGCTCAAACTCTTCAAATTTAAGTGGACGATTATCCATGGCTGAGGGCAACCTAAAACCGTAATCGACTAAGTTAGTTTTGCGCGAACGGTCACCCAAGTACATGCCGCCTACTTGTGGCACAGTGACATGGCTTTCATCAATAATCATCAACGCATCGTCTGGTAGATAATCAATGAGCGTAGGTGGCGGGTCGCCAGGGTTACGGCCACTCATGTGGCGTGAGTAGTTTTCAATGCCTTTGCAAAAGCCAATTTCGTTCAGCATTTCAAGATCAAAGCGCGTACGTTGCTCAATACGCTGCGCTTCAACCAATTTGCCTTCTTTAATATACCAATTAACCCGTTCAGCTAGCTCTTTTTTGATTTTTTCCATGGCTGAAACCGTAGTTTCACGTGGCGTCACATAATGGCTAGATGGGTAAATCGTAAAGCGTTGAATTTTGTTGAATACTTGGCCAGTCAGCGGATCAAACATGGTGATGCTTTCAATTTCATCATCAAACATACTCAATCGCACCGCTGTTTCGTTATTTTCTGCTGGGAAAATATCAATGACGTCGCCACGTACCCTAAAGCAGCCACGGCTAAAATCAAAGTCATTACGGTCGTATTGCATACCTATTAAGCGATCAATTGCATCGCGTTGAATGAGCTTATCGCCCACTTTTAAATGCAATACCATATTATGGTAATCAGTTGGATCACCAATACCGTAAATAGCTGAAACGGTAGCGACAATAATACTGTCTTCACGCTCTAGCAAAGCCTTAGTGGCTGAGAGGCGCATTTGCTCAATGTGCTCGTTAATGCTTGAGTCTTTTTCAATAAATAAATCGCGGCTTGGTACGTAAGCTTCAGGTTGGTAATAATCGTAATAGCTTACAAAATACTCCACTGAGTTATTAGGGAAAAACTCGCGAAACTCTGAATACAATTGTGCAGCTAACGTTTTATTTGGTGCCATCACAATCGCTGGCTTGCCTGTACGGGCGATTACATTTGCAATCGTATAGGTTTTACCTGAGCCTGTAACACCAAGCAAAGTTTGAAATTTCAAGCCTGCCTCAACGCCCGCCGTTAGCTTATCAATCGCTTGCGGCTGATCACCTGCGGGCGGAAAAGGTTGAAAAAGTTGATATTTACTATTAGGAAATGTGACGAACACTAAAGATACTTTTTCAAAAAAATTAAGTTTTATTTTACAGCTATTTTAGTCACGCTAAATTATTTTAGCGCGGCAATTTTCTGCACAAACGTTATGAAAACCTGATTGCAAACTAGTTCATCTGTTTTGATTTAAGGCGTTTTTTAGAACTTTACGTTAATATTTACGTCAAGTATTAGCACTGATTACTATTTATTTACTTTTTTAATTATTAAAGGCACCTATGCGCACGCTCTTAGCCCTGCTTACCTCTATTACTTTATCGTTGAGTTTAATGCCCAGCGCGCAAGCTTATGATAAAACCAAACTCATGCAATCATTTTTTTCTACTGTAATGGTGCGTGGTTATAAAGATGACGGTGGCTTAGCTTATGGCTCTGGTGTGGTAGTTGGTAAAGATCAGGTGCTGACAAATTGTCATATTTTAAGAGCGGTGAGGAAGCCTTGGGTATCGCAAGGTGAGAATAGTTTTAGCATTACCTCTGTAAAAGCCGATAGATGGCATGATTTATGTTTAGTCACTGCGTTTAACTTACCATTGATTCCAGTTGAAATCGGTAGTACCACTGCGCTTAAAAAAGGTCAGCAGGTCATTGCGATTGGTCACTCAAGTGGTGTGCCAGCCCCACTTACCTCGCTCGGTACGGTTAAATCTACTTTCTCGGTTGATGCGGGTCATATAGTAAGAAGCAGCGCTCGCTTTGCGTTAGGTGCGAGTGGTAGCGGACTTTATGATGATGATGGCCGCTTAATCGGTATTAATACTTTCAAAACAACAGGTTCAATTGCCTATTTTTATGCCATACCAGTAGAGTGGTTAAAGCAAGTTGAAGCTCTGCCTGAAGAAACTGTTTTCCCAATTATTGGCAAAGCTTTTTGGGAGGATGACGACGATAAAAAACCTTATTTTATGCAGGCAGCAGTGCCAGAAATTAAGGAAGATTGGGCGCAACTAAAAAAAGTAGCAACTAATTGGGTTGCCGCAGAGCCAACCAACACTGACGCGTTGTATGAGTTAGGATTTGCTGAGGAGCATTTAGGTGATAAAAAGCTCGCATCAGCAACTTATAACAAAGTGCTAAACCTAGAGCCAACACATCCAGAAACACTGTTCAGAATAGGTATGATGGCGCGCCAAACTGGTGATACGCAAAAAATGCAAGACATCAAGCAACAGTTAGTAAAGCTTGATGCAGACATTGCCTATGAATATGAAGAAAAAGTCATCAACTGCAAGAAAAACTGTAATTGAGCGATGTTTACAGGTTAAATCTTAATTTTTAGGTATTTATCAGTACGCAAATTTTCAATAATCCAATAATTTGAGTAAAATGTTGGGTTATTGAATTACTTCAGCGTCATTTTTACTAGATTTTAAGGCACATCCATGTCAACTACTTTGCAGTCTGCACCGCACTTTGAATTATCTCGTCTTGTTCAAAGCATTAAAGAGTCTCCCACACTTGCCGTTACTGCAAAAGCAATTAAACTTAAGGCTGAAGGCAGAGACATTATCGGCCTAGCTGCAGGTGAACCAGACTTTGATACACCGCAACACATCAAAGATGCTGCCAAAAAAGCGATTGATAATGGTTTTACCAAGTACACCCCAGTTGCTGGCACTGCAGGCTTAAAACAAGCGATTATTGCCAAGTTTAAACGTGATAACGGCTTTGATTACGCAGCTAATGAGGTCATTGTGGGCGTAGGTGGCAAGCAATGTATATTCAATTTCTGCTTGGCAGTTTTGAATCCAGGTGATGAAGTGATTATTCCAGCTCCTTACTGGGTTTCCTACTCTGACATCACCATGGTAACAGGCGCTACACCAATCATTATCAATTGTGGAATTGAACAAGGCTTCAAGCTACTACCAGCGCAATTAGAAGCAGCCATTACATCTAAAACTAAAGTCTTTATGATTAACTCGCCATCAAACCCGACTGGAGCTGTTTATTCGTTAGCTGAGTTACAAGCACTGGCCGAAGTTTTGAAACGCAATCCACATGTGATGATTGCAACAGATGACATGTACGAACATGTAAACCTGACAGGTGAAAAATTTCATAATATTTTAAATGCAGCACCTGAATTAAAACTACGCACCATGGTACTTAATGGTGTTTCCAAAGCATATTCAATGACCGGCTGGCGGATTGGCTATGCTGCAGGCCCAGCTTATATTATTAAAGCGATGGAAATTCTGCAAAGCCAATCAACTAGTAACCCAACTTCTATTTCACAAGTGGCAGCTGAAGCTGCGTTAAACGGTGACCAAGCTTGCATTACCCCTATGGTCACTGCTTTTAAAGCGCGCCATGCGTTTGTAGTAGATCGATTCAACAGCATGCCTGGCTTAAGCTGTATTGCAGCTGGAGGCGCGTTTTATGCGTTTCCTGATGCCCGTGTTGCTATCAATAATTTATTCGCTGCAGGTAAAATTAAAGCAGCAACCGATATGGCGCTGTCAGAATATCTATTAGATTCACAAGGTGTTGCCGTGGTACCAGGCTCAGCATTTGGTGCAGATGGATATTTCCGCATTTCATTTGCAACCAGCATGGGAAATTTAGAAAACGCACTAGCGCGCATTGAAAAAGCACTCACAATCTAATTTGACTCAAACACAACTAAACAAACAATACTTTAAAAACAATGCAATAAAAAATAGCCTTATATAAAACACGTTTTTTAAGCAAATTAGCATTGACCAAAAGCCGCTTAGCCTTTAATATCACGGCTTCACAAATTTAACCGTTTGTGAGTAACAAGCAGTACCGATATTCCTCGATAGCTCAGTCGGTAGAGCAACGGACTGTTAATCCGTGTGTCCCTGGTTCGAGCCCAGGTCGAGGAGCCAGAATACAAGCCACTGACAGCGATGTTAGTGGCTTTTTTTCAGTCCGCAAATATCACTCCAGTCCGCAACTATAGAAAATTTCAAATTTTTACAGCATTTTTTCCATACTTTTTCATGTGTTTTGCAGCTGTCTTGAAGTCTGCATTGTTTTATCAAACATGCTTAAGCACTTCATTAATAAATGTAAATACAAACGGAGAATGCACCCCATGCCCCTTGCCATTCGATGCTTTTAGCCAGAAACGTATATATTTTAAACCAAGATCAAAAGGTGAATACATTAAAAAAAGATTACGGTTGCCCCAAAGTAAATGATTAAGCACCGTAGTTAAAAAAATGAAATAAAAAACAATTGTGCCCAAACAGTAAAAACTTTTGGTTCATTTTACTGCAACGGCTATTTTTGCACCCCACAATAAGGATTGGCCTATTGTGTAATGGTAGCACAACAGATTTTGGTTCTGTATGTCTTGGTTCGAATCCAGGTAG
>JANNBX010000184.1:0-3845 GCA_031385945.1 Methylophilaceae bacterium
AAGGTATTACCTTGTCCCACATTGCCTGCACTAATGTTATTAGGGCTTGCAATATTAAAGCTATCTTGAAAAGTTGCATCGGTCAGCGAGTAGTTAAGTCTGAAGCCTAGCTTACCCATTTTCCCTTGCAGACCTGTTTCAAAACCATGGCGGCGTGTATTGCCAATATTCTGGAAAAAACTACGATCTGGTGTGAATGACACGAAATAAATATCGTCTTGCAAGTCTGTTCGGTAAACCGTGGCATTCCATTGAATATCTGGTGTTAAATAACCCCGCCCACCAAATTCAATGGTTTCTGAACGCACTTGTTTTAAGTACGGGTCACCAGATAGTGTGCTCGGCAGACTACAAAAACGACGCTGCACAAGGCTGCGTGGGCCAAATAATGGCGCGCCAGTTGTCGGATCAACGCCGACTCGTACTGGGGTTTCATCTATCGCGCAACCCAGCTCAATCACACTTGGTGTGCGCGCACCCCTATTCCAGTTAGCATAAAGATTCAAAGCTTCTTGTGGTTGCCAAGTAGCGCCTAATGATGGGTTAAAAGAGTAATAACTAAACTTCTCGGTTTCGCCTTTGCCAATAGCGCCTAAGCCATTTGCAAGCTCTATAGAGAATGGCCTGATTTCTGCTGTTGGGCACTCTGCTGCGGGCTCTAAAGTACCGTTTCCATTTAAATCTTTGCATAATGCTATCGATTGATAGAAGTTTTTGAAGAAAGTAGGACCTGTAAGGCCTAAAACATTATTGATTGCCAGTTCATTTTTAACATGTGTTTGGTTGTAACGGGCAGCACCCGTAAAATTCCACTCTTTTATCGGCGACCAAGTTTCACTGAAATACAAACTATTAGTAATGCTATTGCCAGAAAAATCATTTAAACCAAGCTTGCGGCTAGCTGCTGCAAACTCATAACCTATGTTGTCAGGGTCTAAGTAAGCATTACGATTATTATCTAACAAACCTAGATATTGCCCACTTTTATAGCTTGCATCAGATGAATCGATGGATGCACCCACCATGAGTTTATGATGCTCTAAATTCCAGTTAAGCTGTATCGCACCACCATCAGTGGTTTGGTCAATATCTGTTTCAGTAATCAATGCTGTGGGGGTGCCCTCAATATAGCCTGTGCCAATACCTCGTTTTGCAGGGTCATTGGGATCACGCACATTAGCGCCATCGCGCTGAATTGGCACACCCGTAACTGGGTCACGGACTAAAATGCCAAGTGGTTTTCCGAGCCCACCGTTTGATAGGGGAAAAGCATCTACAATACGAGTACTGTTAGTATCTAGGGCCTCAGTAATCGCGCTACTACCCCCAAAAGAGAATCCCTCGTTAGTTATAAAGGCATAGCTAATTGTGCTTGGATCAAAGCTTATTGGTAAGTCTCCATCCCTTAGCTGTATTCTTAATATCTCTTGTAAATCTGAACCATCTGGTGCATTCCAAATAGCTAGCACTTTTTGGTAATAATCATCAGGAAATGCTGGGGGAGTTGTAATGACAGGATTGACTCCCCATGATGGTCGCGTAATGGTAATACCTTTACCGTCAACAAAGGTTTGTGTACCTTGATTAGCAAATAGTGCAGTGTTTCCATCAGTGCCCACCGCTAAGTTACCGTTAAACAAAGGGTTAGCGACAGCAACAGGCTGAAACTGTTGATTGCCGTCTTGGTCTAGTAATGGATTGCCAAACCCATCTAGTATCAACTCATCCACAAACCCGGTAAACTCTGGCTGTCCATTGGTACCTAAATAAAACCCTTCTTGGTTTTGTGCTACATTTTCTATGAATGAATTAGCCAAATCAATATCTGGTAAACCATCGTTATTTAAATCTGGCGCATATTGGCTTACAAATTCCCCTGGGTTTGGTCTGCGAGTTGCACCGCCGCCAAAATCTGTATTCACATCCCCCGTACTACTATTTCTTCTACTCTTCCGCTTATAAACCTGCGCACTGATGTTGAATGTGTCTGAGATATCCCATAACCCTGTGAGCTGAAATTGCAGTAGTCTATTCTTCGTTTCATCAGGGCTAGTAAACACTTGGCTACGGTCTTGCTCTGCTAGCTCTGTCGGTAATAAGCCGTTACCAACTAATTTGTTGCCTGCATAAAGCGCTGATAAGCCTAGCTGCAAACTTTCATTACGCCATTCTGCTTTACCAAATAGTTGATTGACCTTACTCGGTGAGTTATCGCGCCAGCCGTCTTCCATAAAGATGTTCGCCGCTGCAAAGCCTGCTATGGTGCCGTTATTGCCACTGATAGAGCCTTGAAACTGTTTACGATTAAACGAGCCACCTAAGGCTTCTACAGTACCTTCATTAGCATCAAAACCACTCTTGGTACGCATACTGATAGCACCGCCGAGTGTGCCTAAGCCGAATATTGGGTTTGAGCCTGGGAATACGTCTAGCCCTGCTAGCGCGTTGAGTGGCAACATATCCCAGTTCACGACGTCGCCAAATGGTTCATTGACTCTAATACCGTCCAAAAATACAGACAAGCCTTGGGCTGTGCCTAGTTGCGGGCTGGCGGTGAAACCTCTATAGGTAACATCCATTTGAAATGGATTGCTTTGGTAGTCGTTGACGTTTACGGATTGCAGCTTGCTGTTCATCAAGTCACTGATACTCAATGCATGGGATTCTTTGATCTCTTTAGCCGTAATGCTTTGTACGTTGCCAGGTATTTCTTCCTTAGTAAGGCCTAGCCCTGGCAAAGGGCCAATTTGATAAAAGCGTTTAGCGCGCACATTCACTTGTTCTGTTTCTAGCTCTAGGGGTAGATCAGTACCTGTTTTAGAGGGTGTGCTACTACCCGCTTTATTGATAACACCTGAGTTGCTTTTACCGCTACCTGCTGGGTTGACGTCTGTGACTTGGGCGGTTCTAATGAGCTCGCCACTTAATTGGTAGGCACCTGTGGGGTCTGTGGGTAGTGGCTTAGCGCTCTCAGCTTGGCTGAGTGAGCTAAAAAGTGCCGCAATCGTAAGTGTGAGTGTCTTAGTAGCAAACTTATGCTGGCTTGTTGCTGGCCTATGATGTGGGGTGGGTTGCTTGCGAATAGCCAATTTGAGATCTCCAAAGCTTTATAAACAGGTTTTTTGTTTTCTCCTGTGTTATCGCAAGCGGTGTGCCAAGCTGTAAAAAACGAATGATTGATAGCGAACAAAAAATAAATAAGCATTAAAATCATAGACTTAATTTTTTAATGGAATTTATTTGGATTATTTTTGGTGCTTTATATCAAAGAAATTTTTTTTAAGCGGCTGTAGATAGCCAAGTACTGGTTGGACGAAACCAATTACTGGCTGGGTATAAATGGATTTATATGACTTTGATGGTACGCTTAAGATAGAAACGTATATTTGTTGTATTCATAAATACATAACTAAGTTGAAAATACAGCTATAGCTAGCAGACATATACCATTTATTTAAGATTTAAACGCAAATTTAGCTCAAAAAGCAGCCAATACCCTATTAGTTTTTGAACGAGTAACCGTCACTGGGTATGTTTTACATTAGACAGTTAATGCTAATTTTTGCGCTTAATTAACTTAAACCAACGAAGTCACACGATTGATTTCTTGTAGTGTAGTTTCGCCGCGTGCAACTAAATCAAGCGCTGCTTCACGCATGGTACGGGTGCCGTTTAGTCGGGCAGCTTCTTTAACTTTGCGCACTGGTTCTTGCGTCACAATTAGCTCGCGAATTTCATCATTAAAACAGAGTAATTCGGCAATTGCTTTGCGCCCTTTGTAGCCAGTGCCGTGGCAATGGCCACAGCCTTGGCCTTTTTTGAATCTAAAGTTTTTGGCTTGGGCT
>JANNBX010000189.1:0-8817 GCA_031385945.1 Methylophilaceae bacterium
GATGCCACTAAACTTGCTATTAAACGCGCGTTAAATGACGAGCCTAGCATTGATGAACTGATTGCAAACCGCCATAAAATCAAACATTGCATGTGGGAGACAAGCTGGGGCGAGATCTAATTTCTCGCAACATCTGATTAAAAAACGGCGCTATATGCGCCGTTTTTTATAGTAATTGCAGTATTTTACGCACAGGCGTTGGTATCGCCGCCTCAATGGCATCATCAATACTCAGCCAAATGCGCCCGCTTTCATTCATTTGCGGGGTTAACTTAATCACCTGTAAAGGTTGCGGCGTGATTGCTAGCTTAAAGTGTGTGAAAACGTGATTTAAAACAGCTAATGGCTCTGTAGCTTCAACTTCAGTACCAAAGCGACTATTCGCAACTTCGGTCGCTATCTCATGCATATCAATTTCTGGCAAGCTCCATAAGCCTCCCCAAATACCTGTGGGTGGCCGTTTTTCTAATAACACCTCATTGCCACGCAATAAAATCAACATGGTAGTCTGTTTTTGAGGGATTACTTTACGTGGCTTAGGCGTTGGTAATTCATTAACGCGCTTTTGTTTAAGCGCTTCACAGCTAATATTAAGCGGGCAAATAATACACTTTGGTTTTGAGCGCGTGCAAATCGTTGCGCCTAAATCCATTAACCCTTGCGTATAACTGACCACATCGGTTGTTGGCATTAAGTCATCTGCAAGCAGCCATAATTTCTTTTGTACAACAGGTGCGCCAGTAAAACCTTCCACCAAAAAATGCCGCGCAAATACCCGCTTTACGTTGCCATCCATAATCGGTTGCGGTAAATTAAAAGCGAAAGCGCTGATAGCCGCAGCGGTTGAACGACCGATACCAGATAAGCGTTGAATGTCATCAAAATCAGTGGGGAATACACCATGAAAATCATCAACAATTGTTTGTGCCGCATGATGCAAATTACGTGCGCGACTGTAATAACCTAGGCCGCTCCAGTGCTGCAAAACTTCATCTTGGCTGGACGAAGCTAGGCTTTCAATGGTAGGGAAACGCGCCATAAACCTAGCGTAATAGCCAATCACAGCGGTAACTTGGGTTTGTTGCAACATAATTTCGCTAACCCAAATACGGTAAGGGTCAACCGTATTTTGCCAAGGTAATTCGTGGCGACCGTGTTGCTTTTGCCAAGTAATAATCTGTTGCGAGAAAGTAGCCATGCGAATTTTACTCAATGATTGTTTTGCATTTTTATTTATTTTCCTGCATCATCAAAGTATTTTCAACGAATAAGGATTTAACAATGAAACAAATTATGTTTATGCTCGTCTGTGCATGCTTAGTGACTGCCTGCAAAGTTATACCGCCAGGACACGACCGTAACGGACCGGGTAACAGTGAAAATGCACCAGGTCATAATAAGCATGGTAATGGTCCAGGCAATAGTGAAAACGCGCCTGGCCATAACAAACACTATTAACATTCAGTTGCTAAACTTAATCAACTAGTCAGTGAAACATTAAGACTAATAAGCCCATACAGCGCATTAAAAGTTAAATAATTTCTTTAATGCTTGTTCTTTTGCTTGCTCTTTAGCAGATTTTGGCTCCTCAGCAGCAGGTGCTGGTGTCGCAGTTGCGCCAGTACTTTGCGGTGCTTCAGCTGGTTTTTTCTTACCAAACAAACCTTTTAGCGCGTCTGCTTTATCTCCACCGCCCAGCAAGCCTTTCACAGCCTCGCCTTTAGTACCGCCCACACCTTCTAGTAGTTTATTTTTAGCTAACGCTTGGGCAAAACCACCAAAATCAACACCCCAATCAGGCTGGCTAAATGTGCCTTTTAAACGAATAGGTATTGCCACACCACTTAAACTATCCAAATCGCTACCACCTTGACCTTTAAGTGAGGCCACCAATGTGGGCTTGGCTAAATAATTGATTTTTTCTGCACCAATGTCAAAGTCACCTTTGCTGTCGCCTTTTGCTAAGCGCAGAATCGGCGCTTTCATGGCTAAATCTTCATTGTGGGCAACACCATTTTTAATATCAAAAGTTGCAGTTAACTCACTAAAGTCAGTTTTTTTGGTTTTGTCGTTCGCTAGGCTATTGGCATCTTTTTTGCCAAAACTCAGCTTCTCTTTGTAACCTCGCAGTGTGCCTGCAATATCAATGCCTTTAATCGAACCATCCGCTAGTTTCACATCCGCATTGCCACCTAAAGCACGTTTTAAAGCGCCCACTGTACTACCTGAAGTTTTCACATCTACGTCTAAATTACCTTTGCCATTCAAAATATCGTTATTCACGGCATCAGTCATCAGCGGGCCAATTTCAATGCCTTTCATATCTGTTTTAAAACTAATTGTAGGTGTGGCTCTAGCATCTACCACCAAATTACTGCTCATGCTGCCTTGATATAAATTTGCCGAAAATGGTGCTACAGTCGCCACCCCACCTGCTGCTTTAATGCCAACTTTTACGTTGCTAGTTTTAACATTGGCCAGCTTAAGCCAGCCGATATTGGCATCGCCGCTGGCATTCAACTTTTTTAACGCGCTCAAATCAATTGGCGCGTCACCTGTGCTTTTTGTTGTGCTACTGCTTTTAGTAATATAACGGTCAGCATCTAGCTTATCTATATTGAGATTAAATGCGTATATGGGGTCTGAAAAGCGTGAAATTGAAAATTTCGCATTCACCTGACTATCGTCAATTTTAGCGGCGAGTGGGTCAAGCTTTAGCTTTTCACCGTCTGCTTTTAAATCAACACGTATGCCGCTTGATTTCACATTGCCAAATTTCAAGCTACCAATACGCAAGCTACCCTCTGCATTTAAAGCTTTAAGCGCGCTTAAATCGAGTGGTTGGTCAGATTTTGGTGCGGTTGATGTAGCTGGCGCTTTGCTCACATAACGGTCAGCATCAATTTGATCAATATCCAAATCAAACCGGTATAGCGGCTTAGCAAAGTTAGCGATACCCACACTACCTTTGATTTGCGAGTCATCAAACTTCACGTTTAGTGGTTTTAACTCTAATTTAGTACCATCTGCCAGCACATTGGTATTCAAGTTTTGAATACGATATTTGTCGTAAATAATTGTGCCAACATTTAGCTTGCCGTTGATGCGCAGGTTTTTTAGCGCAGACAAATGTGCTGGCTTGCTCCCGTTGGCTTTATTTTGGGCTGCTTTAGTTTCAGCTTTAGGCTTACCCAGTAGCTTATTTAAATCAAGCTGGTCCGCATTTAAATTAAAGCCAATATTAGGTTGGCTAAAGCTTGCCACAGCCACATTGCCGTTAAGTTTGGTGCCATCAATGCTTAAATTAAAGTCACTATTCACTTTTTGCGCTTTAACATCTGCCAATAATTTCAGTGCAAAAGTACCTTTAATGCCGCCATTTGGTAGTGTTTTATCTTTAATATCTACATCACCTGCTAATTTAGGCAACTCAAAAATCATCTTTTCAAGGTTCGCCACAACAGGCGATGAGAACTTACCTGCAATATCACGCCCACCTTGCTTGCCTGTAAAGTCGCCAACAATGCCGCTACTTTGAATGCTAGTTTTTGAGCCTTTAACATCGGCCAAACTAAATTTACCTGCAAACGTATCGTCACCATTTTTGCTGTTAATTTCCGCTTTTACGCCGCCACTTTCAAAGGAGGCTGGCGTGCCGCTAATGTCATCAACTACTACTTTTGCAGTTAATTCCTGACCAGTTTTTACTTGGCTTAGGCTAATGGTCGCTTCTTTACCTTTCACTTGGTCTTTATTTACAACTAAATTAGGTGCGGCTACATCAAGCGCTACTTTTGCGCCTTGATAATTGCCAGTTGCCGCTAACTTTAAGCTATCTACCAAAAATTCTAAGGTTTCAGGTTTTGCATCAACATCGCCTGAAATCTTAATATCTGCACCGCTAAAGTCAGGTAAATCGCCCGTAATATTAGCGTCCAGCCCTTTAAGTACATAGTGTTTGGCTTTAGTGTCTGCCATGATATTACCGTTAATTTTAACTACAGCATTCACCAATGGTTTGCTGGCAGTCACGGCAAAATCTGTTTCTAAATCAAACGGCTCGGCTAGAGCTACATGGCCTGTTTTTAAATTGAGTTTACTAATTTGATAAGTAGCGTCAGCTTGTTGATCGTTAAAACTCAAGCCAGAGTTGGTGATAATAATGCCGTCAATATCAAACTTAATCTCTTGAGACTCTTCTTCCTCTTTGCTGATTAAGTCATCAAAGTTAGTTGTGCCGTCTTTGTAACGCACAATATTCGCTGTGGCGCCGTCTAGGTAAATAGTGTCAATCACCAATTGTTTACTTAATAATGGCAATAAACCTACTGCCACTTTCGCGCTATTCATAGAGGCAAATATTTTGTCGCCTTCGTGTTCAGAGAGTGAAACCTTACCTAAATTTGCACCTAGTTTTGGCCAAAAACTCAGTGAAATATCGCCATCAATCACCAGCGTGCGCTGTTTTTTCTCTTTAACGATATCAATTATTTTTTGCTTGTAGTCATTTGGGTTGAAAGTGGCTGCAAAAATAGCAACCACCAGCACCAGTAACAGCGCCAAGCCACCCAAACCATACCCCGCAAATTTAATATATTTTTTCATGTTTACTCACTTAAATTTCTGAATATTATTCAATTACATACCCAACCAATGTGCAAGATATTGCCATGTTTCACCAATCACATGCCAGCTTGCATAAAGAAACAGGCCTATATAAACCATGGTGATGATTAGCCAAATAATGGCAATAATAATCATCAAACCATCTTCTTCAAACTGGGCAATACAGTAAAAAAGTATCGCCAAACCGGGCAACATATTGCTGCCTGGCAACACGCCAAACGGCACAGCCATGAGCAAACCAGCTAGCATTAAAATAGCTGCGCCAATTTTCTCACCGCGTACGCCATCTACCAAAATACCTAAACGCGGCCTGGTGATTTTTTGACACACATTCACCACGGTAACGCTCACTTTAGCGAGCATAAGCCACGTTTTTTCGCTCATTTCAACTGCGCGTATTTTTGCTGGCAACACAGGGGCATGATTACCGCGCCATAATTGCCAACCCAACGTAATGAACGTGATACCACCCAATACGGTGAGTGGTCCTAACGGTATTGGCTGTATAAAAGGCAGCACAATGATGAGTGAAATCAATGCATAAGCCGCGTGATGCAGGCTATCTAGCGCTTGGCCTAGAGTGAGCGTTTTTTTACTCGCTTTTTCGGCAAACCCATTTAACGTACTTAACAGCTGCTCGTATTGATTACTCAAACTAAATGCACACCACAGCTAAATAAACCACGCCAGCACAATGACACCAAAAACAATTCGATACCAAGCAAATGCCACAAAGTTATGCGTTTGCACAAAGCGGATTAAAAATTTAACTGCAATCAGTGCCGATAAAAATGCAGTTACAAACCCTACTGCAAAAATGGTTAAATCGTCTGGGCTTAGTAAGCGCCAGCTTTTTAGTAGGTCATAGCCTGTTGCTGCGAACATAATAGGTATCGCTAAAAAGAACGAGAACTCAGTAGCTGCGGTGCGGTTTAAGCCAAACATCATGCCGCCCAAAATGGTAGCACCTGCGCGTGAAACACCTGGCACCAAGGCCAGCGCTTGAGCAAAACCAATTTGCAGTGCTTGTTTAGCGGACATATCATCAACCGATTGTGTGGGCGTTTTAAGTGATAATTTTTCAATCAATAAAATAGCAAAGCCACCAATAATAAGCGCAATTGCAACGGTAATCGGTGAAAACAAATACTCTTTAATTAAGCCGTGAAACGCTAAACCCAATAGCGCTGCTGGTAAAAATGCCAACAACAAGTTACGCACAAAATTTTGTGCACTTTTTTCAATCGTAATTTTAGTGATGGTATTCACCAAGCGTGCTTTAAACGCCCAACAAACCGCTAAAATAGCGCCAAGCTGAATGATGATTTCAAAAACATCGCGTTTTTCTTTACTTAAAAAATTAAGAATATCACCTGCGATAATTAAGTGCCCTGTACTACTAATTGGTAAAAACTCAGTCGCACCTTCAACCAAACCCATGATGACAGTTTTAAAGAATAATATTAAATCCATAGTCTATCGCCGCTTTTATTGTTTGAATGAGTGTAAATGATTTTGTTGATTTTTGGCACAAAAAAAGGGCTAACATCGCCCTTTAAATAGTCGTCCTACAATACCGGCTTATTTCATTAGTGAGCCTAAAATACTCGTTAACATATCGTTTGAGCCAGCATTAACCTCACCATCTGGCGTGACTTTATCAACCATGCCAGGTAAATGCTGAGCTAATTGTGCACTTAATGTGTCTGGTGAAATACCAAATTTTTCAGCTAATCCAGCTAATGTGCCACTACCTAATACACTCGAAATTTGATCAGCCGAAATAGGCAAGTTTTCACCTTTACCTACCCAAGAAGCTGCTAAATCGCCCAAGCCGCCCTGTTTAAACTTATCTAATACACCACTTAAGCCACCATTTTGATTTAAAAGCTCACTTGCAATGCCAGCAATACCACCTTGCTCACCACCGCCCATTACTTTACCTAAAACTGCGCCTGCAATGCTATCAAACAAACCCATCATCGACTCCTTAAGTCTACGTTTAAAGTGTTACCACCTGACATTACTCACCACACTGATGCCAGTATCTACTAATGGTACATTAGTTGCTTAACTTTTTTGAGTAAAAACCAGCAAATTACAATGTTTTACTTTAAGACTTTTAAAACCTTAATTCTACGAAAGTATTAAATATGAATCGCCATGATGTTACGCAAATGATTGTCACCAATAAATTGATTAAAGGCCTGAAATGGGCAGATTTAGCGGGCTTAATCGGGCTATCTAAAGAGTGGACGACCGCCGCTTTATTAGGCCAAATGACGCTCACCAAAACGCAAGCCGATATTATTGGCAAGGCGCTAGATTTGCCTGCTGAGGCCATTGCCCAACTGCAAGTTGTGCCCTACAAAGGCACGCTACCAACTGCCGTGCCAACTGACCCGTTGCTATATCGCTTTTATGAGTTAATTAGCGTATATGGCACAACCATTAAGTCGTTGATAAATGAAGAGTTTGGCGATGGCATTATGAGCGCGATTGATTTTTCGATGGATATTCAGCGTGAAGCTAACCCAATGGGTGACCGTGTGAAAATTGTGTTGAATGGCAAATTCTTGCCGTATAAAACGTACTAAATTACACGCTCAAAAAAACTACGGGGCATTTAGTTGCCCCGTTTTTAAACCTTAAAACTTTTCGCCAGCACGCAAATAACGCCACTGCCCTAATGGCAATTTACCCAAGTTAATGCTGCCAATGCGCACCCTTTTTAAGCCCACCACATGCAAACCAACCATTTCACACATACGCCTAATTTGGCGTTTTTTACCCTCACGCAATACAAAGCGTAATTGATCTTCATTTTGCCAGCTCACTTTGGCTGGCTTGAGCGGCTCGCCATCTAAACTTAAACCGTGGTTTAACCGTTTTAAATCGGCTTCACTACAAGTGCCTTCAACACGCACTAAATATTCTTTTTCAACACTGGAATCTTCACCAATCAAATGGCGCGCAATTCGGCCGTCCTGTGTTAAAACAAGCAAGCCTGTAGAGTCAATATCTAAGCGGCCTGCAGGCGCTAAATTACGCAAAAACCCACGTTGAAACTCTTTACGGTTACGGTCGTTTAAATCAGGGTCTTCCAGCCATTCTTGGTCTGGGTGCACAAGCACAATCGCCGGCTCATAATCATCTTCCGCCTGCCCGCTCACAAAGCCCACAGGCTTGTGTAGCAATATCGTCACTTGCTCAGCTTGCTGCTCATACGCATAACCGCTAATCTCAATCACCGCGTCTGGCCTAATACGCACACCAAGCGTGTCTAAAATCACGCCATCTACCATCACCCAGCCGTTCACTATCCATTCATCTGCCTCACGGCGTGAACATAAACCCAGCTCTGCCATGCGTTTTGATAAACGCGGCAAATCAGGTTGCGCCGCTACTGGCTTATAAGCTGCTTTTGCCGCAGCACCATACTGCTTAGCTTGACCATCAAAACCATCACGCACCTTGCCACCACGGCGCGGTGCTTGACGATACTGCGGCTCATCGCGATTTTTAGGTGGCGAAACACGTGTATCAACACCTGCTGGGCGCGGTTGTTTTGGCTCAGCTTGTCTATTTTCGGGCTTGTATTCTGTAGCACGAGGATACCCAGCTTTAGCATTCGCTGGTTTTTCATAGCTAGACTTTTCAGCAACTGGCTTGGTGACAATTGGCTCATCATCTTCAACCTGCGACGTTATCGCCTCTGCAAACGGACTACCATGCGCTTTACCATCAAAACGATGATTACGCTGGCTAGCTTTTGATACCGCTGGCTTATCATTTACCTCATATTTAGGCGCCTCAAAAACAGGCGCAGCAGTACGGTCACGTTTGGCAGGGTCAGCACGGCGCACAGGCGCTTTACTGGCCTTAGGCGCATCACTGGGTTTTTTACTAATTTTAAGAGTGGTCAAAATATTTAGCTAACGACAAAAAAGAATAAACCGAATTATACGCTGGTTAAAGCTACTAGCCTAAAATCTCACAATCCTTTAATGACAGCTAGACAGCTATCAAATCTACCTTACAATATGAGGCAAATCATTAAACTACTTGCAATATTTCTATGTTTATGGAAATATAGAATCTATGGACATTAAATCAGCTGTATTACAACTTTCATCGATTGCTCAAGAGGCGCGCCTAGAGATTTTTAGACTGCTAGTTCAAGCGGGCAAA
>JANNBX010000214.1:0-3993 GCA_031385945.1 Methylophilaceae bacterium
CTGCGATTAAAAATGAAACTGCGCCAGCAGCTTGGACTTACAGCAATATCGAGCACATGAAAACGCAGCTTAAGCAATTAGGCTTAGGCGTAGATTGGAATCGCGAGATCGCGACCTGCAAACCTGAATATTACAAATGGGAACAATGGCTATTTACCGAGTTATTTAAAAAAGGGTTGATTTACAAAAAGACCGCCACAGTCAATTGGGACCCAGTTGACGGCACTGTTTTAGCCAACGAACAAGTGATTGACGGCCGTGGTTGGCGCAGTGGCGCTTTGGTTGAAAAGCGCGATATTCCACAGTATTTTATGAAAATCACCGCTTATGCTGAAGAGCTGTTAACCGATTTAGATAAACTAGACGGCTGGCCTGAGCAAGTAAAAACCATGCAGCGCAATTGGATTGGAAAAAGCTTTGGTTGCGAGGTCGAGTTTCCGATTCTGGGTCTAAGTGATAAGTTACAAGTAGGTAATTTAAAAGTTTATACCACTCGCCCAGATACCTTGATGGGTGCAACTTATGTGGCCGTGGCAGCAGAGCATGCACTTGCGACTTTGGCTGCGCATAACAATCCTCAATTGGCTGAATTTATTGCCGAATGTAAACGCGGTAGCGTGGCAGAAGCCGACGTTGCAACGGCTGAGAAAAAAGGCATGGATACAGGCTTATTTGTGACGCACCCGTTAAATGGCGAGCAATTACCAGTTTGGGTTGCTAATTATGTATTGGCTAGCTATGGCGAAGGCGCTGTGATGGCTGTGCCAGCGCATGATGAGCGTGATTTTGAGTTTGCGAATAAATATAACTTGCCAATTAAAGCCGTGATTAAAAATACGGGTACTGATGTTTTACCGATGACAGAGCATGGTGTTTTGTTTAATTCCAGTCAATTTGACGGCTTAAATTTTGAAGAATCAACCGATGCAATTTCATCTGCTTTAAGCGTAAAAAACTTAGGTAAAAAACGCACCCAATTCCGTCTACGCGATTGGGGTGTTTCTCGCCAACGTTATTGGGGTTGCCCAATTCCAATTATTCACTGTGCAACCTGTGGCGAAGTGCCGGTGCCCGCTGAGCAACTGCCTGTGGTACTGCCAGAAGATGTCGTGATGGATGGCGTTGGCTCGCCGATTAAAAAAGACCCAAGCTTTTACGAAACCACCTGCCCTACTTGCAACGGTAAGGCAACACGCGAAACTGATACGTTAGATACATTTTTTGAGTCCAGTTGGTATTTTGCGCGTTACGCAAGCTTTGATGCCGACAAAATGTGTGACGAACGCGCCAACTACTGGCTGCCAGTTGACCAATATGTGGGCGGTATTGAGCATGCGATTTTGCATTTACTCTATGCACGCTTCTTTAATAAATTGATGCGTGATGTAGGTTTAATCAAAAATGACGAACCATTTACCAACTTGCTGACACAAGGCATGGTACTAAAAGACGGCTCTAAAATGAGCAAATCTAAAGGCAATACGGTTGACCCTCAAGCTTTAATTGATACTTACGGAGCGGACACTGCGCGTTTATTTATGATGTTCGCCGCGCCACCAGAACAATCTCTCGAATGGGCAGATAGCGGTGTTGAAGGTGCGCATCGCTTTTTAAAACGTCTTTGGAAAGCCACTTTTGACCATGTAGAGCTGGGTGTAACAACCGCATACACGCATGGTGAATTATCAACCGAGCTCAAGTTATTGCGCCGCCAGTTACACCAAACCATTGCAAAAGTGGCTGATGATTATGGCCGGCGTCACAGTTTTAACACGGCTATTTCTAGTGTGATGGAGTTGATGAATGCGCTAGCGAAAATTGAAACAACCGATGCCGTTTCACGTGCAATACGCCAAGAAGTACTCGAAAATGTAGCGCTTTTACTCTCACCCATTGTGCCGCACATTTGCCAAGCGTTATGGGCAGAGTTGAAACCAAACAGCACGATATTAGACGCAGCCTGGCCAGAAGCCAACAAAGCCGCCATGGTGCAAGATGAAGTAGAATACGTGGTGCAAGTAAATGGTAAATTGCGCGGCAATATGACTGTGGCAAAAAGCATGGAAAAGTCTGCTATTGAAGCACTGGCTGTAACGCAACCATTTGTGCAAAAGCATCTTGAGGGTGTGAGTGTGAAAAAAATTATTGTTGTACCGAACAAGCTAGTCAACATTGTTGCGGCTTAATGTTTTAGCCTGAATATTTAAGAGCAGAGATCACGATGAAAATAATTTATTTGAAAGCATTAAGCAGCTTAATTATGCTGGCAATCATCGCTGGTTGTGGCTTTCAAATACGTGGCTCGGCTGATTTTAAGTTTAAAACTTTATACATTCAAGGCGCGAATCTTTCTTTATTAAAACCACTTAAAAAAGGTCTCAAATCCAATAGTATTGTCGTAGTAGAAAATAAAGATGATGCAGAGCTGCTGCTTGAGTTAATCAGTGAAAGCTCTGAACAACGTATTTTGTCACTGAGCGGCGGCGGTAAAGTGAGCGAGTATGAGCTGTTTTATCGCGCAAGTTATCGCATGAAAAACCCGCAAGATGAGCTTTGGAGTGCCACACAAGAGTTTGAAGGTCGACGAGATTTTAGCTATGACGACACGCAACTACTCGCCAAGCAGTTTGAAGAACAACGCTTATTAGATGACATGCGTGAAGATACGGTGCGCGAAATGCAACGTAAGTTAAGCGCGTTTAAATTATCTGCAAAATAAGCGATGCGACTCACTACTGCGCAACTTGAAAGCCATCTCAAAAGCCCGCTAAAACCTTTATATGTACTAACTGGCGATGAAGCCCTAGCGCAACGCGAATGCTTAGATGCCATACGCCTAGCAGCTAAAACCCAAGGTTATACCGAGCGCACAAGCTTTGCTATTGAGGCAAAATTTAACTGGCAAACCATCACGCATTTTGGCCGTGAAATTTCATTATTTTCTGAAAAGCGCGTGTTAGAAATCAAAATTGCCTCTGGCAAACCGGGCATTGACGGCTCAAAAGTATTACAACAATTAGCCAATGAACCCATGCAAGATACCGTGGTGATTGTGATTTTACCGAAACTCGATTGGCGCGAACAAAAAGCTGCTTGGTTTAGTGCGCTAGATAATAAAGCCATTAGTTTAAGCCTGAATGAAGTGCCACCAGAGCAATTGCCCGCTTGGATTGCAGCTAAATTAAAACAACAAAATCAAAGCACCGATGCTGAAACACTAGACTTTTTTGCCCACCAAGTGGAGGGTAATTTACTGGCTGCACATCAAGAAATTCAAAAATTAAGCTTGCTTTACCCCGCTGGTGTTTTGAGTAAACTACAAGTGCGTGAGTGCATTTTAAACGTATCGCGCTACGATGTAGTTGAGCTAGGAGAGGCAATTTTATTGGGTGATGTGCCGAGAACTGTACGTATTTTGCAAGGCTTACAAGATGAAGGCATGAATGCCGTCGCCGCACTTTACCCCATTAGCTGGGTGTTACGGCCACTGGCCAATATTAAAGAGGCTGAGGCGCGTGGTGAAAACCTGAATACTGCTTTTAGCAATGCAAAAGTATTTGGCGACAAACAGGCGTTATTCAAAAAAGCACTCGCTCGCCTTAGCCTAAAACAATGCCAAGCCGCCCTCATCAAACTAGCGGAGATTGATAAAACCGCAAAAGGCCTCATACATAATGATGCATGGTTAGAAATCTCAAGACTGTGTTTTGGCTTAGCTCGCGTTAAAGTTAGAGGCAGACATTAGCCTAAACAGTTGAATATTATAGTAAAATACTAATATGGACATTAAACACTACATGAATGCTGTTGGCGTTGAAGCACGTAAAGCTTCGCGCTTGATGGCGGCCGCAGACACCAACATAAAAAATAAAGCATTGCTCGCCATAGCACAAGCGATTCTGCGCGAAAAAGCTACGTTATTAAGTGCAAACAAACAAGACCTAGATGCAGCGCGCGCCAATGGTTTAGAGGAGGCAATGCTAGATCGCTTGA
>JANNBX010000226.1:0-2954 GCA_031385945.1 Methylophilaceae bacterium
GGCTTTAAAAAAGTTTTTATCTGAAGTAAATAAAAAGCGGTAGTGTTTAAAAGCACTACCGCTCTTTTTATAGGCCTAGCTATTTAATATGGCGCTTAGTCTATTTGGTCTATTTGCGTTTAAAACCACACTTTAATCACTTGATTTGAAAACACTTTAATAAAAGTTAGGCTGGCAATAAAAAAATAAAGGTAAAATAACGTATGCGCTACTTAAGCTTTATCATCGGCTGTATATTATTTGTTTTACTGCTTGGTTTTTTTCTGAAAAACAAGCAAACAGTAGATATTAGCTACTATCTTGGATTATCATGGCAAATGCCGCTAGCAGTGTTGATATTACTCAGCTTTACCGCTGGGGTATTGGCTGCGTTAATCGCAAGCTTGGTGGTTATCGTCAAACAAAGGCGCGCTTTAATTGCACTCAACAAAACAACAACAGTATTGAATCAACATGCTTAACCTTTTCCCTTCCAATCTCGCGAATCATCTAAATAACCCATGATAGAAATCGAGTTATGGTGGTTATTAGCCTTGCCTTTCTTTTTTACGCTAGGCTGGCTTGCCGCAAGAATTGATATTAAGCAAATATTGGCCGAATCAACCACGCTACCCGCAGCTTATTTCAAAGGCTTGAATTTTCTTATCAGCAATCAACAAGATAAAGCAATTGACGCTTTTAGTGAAGCACTTGAAGCCAATGCAGATTCTTTAGAGTTACATTTTGCATTGGGTAGCTTATTTAGACGTAACGGTGAGATTGATCGCGCTATCCACTTGCACCTTAATTTAATTGAAAACAAAGAGTTAACTGCATCACAAACACTAGCAGTAAAGGCAGAGCTAGCCCAAGACTATTTAAAAGCAGGTTTATTTGACCGTGCTGAAGAACATTTTATATCATTAAAAGATAGCCGCTATCACCAAGCATCACTACGCGCATTGCTTGAAATTTACGTACGTGAACGAGAGTGGGAGCGCGCAATTGAAACAGCCAGTGAGTTAGAGCGCTTGTCTGGTACCGCTTTTAGAGTTGAAATAGCACAATATCATTGTGAAATCGCCTTAAAAGCCATTTTAAATAAAGACTACATAAGCGCAAAAAACGCATTAAATACAGCATTAAACGCTAATCAAAACTGTGTCAGAGCTAATGTTATGTTAGGTGAAATTGCAGTAGCCGAAAATCAGCATGAAGCTGCAATTGCCAATTGGCGTCATATCGAAATTCAAAACCCTGAGTTTATCAGCTTGGTGGCTGGCAGATTACTGAATAGTTACAGTGAGTTAGGTCAAACCAAAGCAGGCTTTGATTTGCTAAAAGACTACTTAAATGTGTATCAATCACCCATGTTGTCAAATGTGTTATTTGAGACTTTAATCAGCACACAAAGTACCATTGAAGCTGCAGATTTAGCGCTGACTCAGCTCAATAAAAAACCTAATTTACAAACGCTTGATCAGCTGCTTGAAACAAAAATTAAGACTGCAAGCGAGCCAGCAGAGCCTTATGCTATGCAACAAGCAGTGCGTTTAGCTATTGGCAAGCGTAGCGCCTATTTATGCAATCAATGTGGTTTTCGCGCTAAACATTATCATTGGCAATGCCCCGCCTGTAACGCTTGGGAGTCTTTGCCACCCGAACCTTCCGAAGCTAACACTTAACATTCACTTATGTCATCACACTCCATTACGAACTCTAAAATCATTGTTGCGCTCGACTACGCAGACGCCAATAGCGCGTTAGCGTTGGTTAATAAGCTTGACCCTACGCTATGTCGCCTAAAAATTGGTAAAGAGTTATTTACAGCTTGCGGCCCACATCTAGTTGAAAAACTAGTCACCAAAAAATATGATGTGTTTCTAGATTTAAAATTTCACGATATACCCAATACCGTCGCAAAAGCTTGCGAAGCAGCCAGCAAATTAGGTGTTTGGATGTTAAACGTGCATGCCTCAGGCGGATTAGACATGATGCACGCCGCTAAACTTGGGGTAGCTAATAGCAGGCATACGCCGCACTTAATTGCAGTAACCGTGCTCACTAGTAGCAATCAAGCAATGCTAGAATCTATTGGCGTGACAACTAGTATGCAAGAACAAGTTTTAAAGCTGGCAAAACTCACACATAGCGCTGGTTTAGATGGTGTGGTTTGCTCAGCGCTTGAAGTAAGCTTATTACGCGCAGCTTTGCCCAGTACGTTTTGCTTGGTTACGCCAGGCATTAGGCCTGCACACGCCAACCACGATGACCAAACACGCGTAGTAACCCCGCTTGACGCCGTAACACTAGGCTCTGATTACTTAGTGATTGGTAGACCGATTACACAGTCAGCAGACCCGATTCAGACAATTCTAGATATTAACCAGTCATTAGCTCTACCTAAAATGGTGGTGTAAGTTTGTAGTGCGCAGGGCCATGAGGCAGAACTTTGGCTGCATGGTGTTAGATACGGTGTTAGATATAATTAGTCATTATGGATTAACATCGGTAACAGATTTAAAGTACGTATCATCACCATGCAAAATGGTTTTAAAATCTCAGGAGAATTAAAAATGAATAAATTATTATTGATATTACTGGCTACATTCAGCTTCAACATATTTGCCGCAGTCAACTTGAACACCGCCACCAAGGAAGAGCTTGAAAGCCTGAACGGCGTAGGCCCAATTAAAGCACAGGCAATTATTGATTATCGCAAACAAAATGGCGATTTTAAAAATGTAGATGGCCTAGATAACGTGCCGGGCTTTGGTGATGCAACTATGCAAAAACTAAAAGGCGATGTATCAGTAAATGGTAAAACGACCATGAGCGCACCAGCACAAAAAGATGCAAAACCAATGGCAAAAGACGCAAAAACTAGCGCTAAAGCAACCGCTACAGCAGCAAAAACTGAAAAGTCAGCTAAAGAAGCTAAACCAGCCACAGCGGAAAAAGCTGTTAAAGAAGCT
>JANNBX010000248.1:0-6665 GCA_031385945.1 Methylophilaceae bacterium
CCAGGCGTTATCTACTCTAGAAGCCAATTGGAGGAGAAAATTTATGGCTGGAATGAAGAAGTGGAGAGCAACGCGGTTGAAGTACACATTCATACCATTAGGCGAAAATTTGGGGCAGAGATTATTCTAAATGTAAGAGGTGTCGGCTATACCTTCCCTAAAGAGAAAGCCAGCAAATGAATTATTCCATCAAACGTTTTCTGTTGATTTATATCACTATTGCCGTTTTAGTGATTTATGCACTTATTAGCTTGGCCGCTTATTGGGTTAGTAAGGAAGAGCTTAATGAGCTATACGATGCCAATTTAAAACAAGTGGCCAACGCTATTGCCGCACAACATCTTGCCATCCAAGACATCACCCATCTGTACAATAATAATCAAGTGGGCGCTGGTGCGGCAATAGAGGGTGAAGAAGAGTTTTATGTACGCGTGTTAGCAAAGGATGGTGCAGTACTATATGTTTCACATCCAAATGCTAATGTACCGCCTACCAACATTTTGGGATTATCCACGCAAAAATATCAACATAAACAATGGCGTTTTTATGCCATTAATGTGAATCAAGAAACCATTCAGGTCGCACAATCGTTAAGGCTTAGGAAAAATACCATTAAAGAAACGGCAATCAGTTTAATGGCTTCGCAGTTGTTGTTTATACCAGTGTTGGTGTTATTAATATTCTTTGCAATCAGAAAAGCCCTTACACCTTTAACTGCATTAACTAGTGATGTTCAGAGCCGTCAAAGCAGTAATCTAAGTCCTTTTTCTGTCGAAAAAATACCATCTGAGATTAAGCCTTTAGTACTTTCATTGAATACTTTTATGGATAAAGTTTCTGGCACAATTAGTTTACTAAAGCGCTTTACGTCAGACGCTGCACACGAGTTACGTACGCCTATTACCGCTCTTAAATTGCAACTCACATTAGTTGAAAAAGCTAACTCAAATGAAGAACGAGTATCCGCTATACAGAATTTAAAAGCGGGAATTGTTAGGTCAGAACAGCTGGTTAGTCAGTTGCTAACGTTAGCTCGAATAGAACCAAACCATCAAATTAGGCAACTCAAGCCACTGAATTTGCTTGCCTTGGTTAAAGAATCTATCCAAGACTTGCTGCCCCTAGCCCATGAAAAAAGCATTGATTTAGGTATAACCATTGGCGAAGAAGCTGAAATAATGGGTGTTCAACACGAGATTAAAGTGCTCATTAATAACATTTTAGATAATGCAATTCGCTACACCCCAAATGACGGCAAAGTGGATGCTTCTTTAATTCTAGATTCCAATCACATCATTTTTGAAGTGCGTGACACTGGGCCGGGTGTTAGACATGACGATTTTGAGCGCGTTTTTGAAAGGTTTTATAGAGGTGACAACAAAGATATGATTGGCTCAGGCCTTGGGCTTGCTATTGTGAAAGAAATTGCTGCACAACATTCAGCAGAAATCGAGTTAACAAACCTTAATCCAGGGCTTTCTTTCAGGGTTATATTTTTTAATTGAATGACTGCTTTGGGCTAGAAGTGAAAATTAAAATTTAATCCAAAAAAAAGCCCCAGTTTTGGGGCCATAAAATCTCTCAACATCTAGAGCTTGGGGAATTATCTAGAGTTGGCTGAGAACCTACAGAATTAAATATCTAAGTTATTCACACCCAAAGCATTATTTTCAATAAACGCACGACGTGGTTCTACATTGTCGCCCATCAAAGTGGTGAAAATTTCGTCCGCTGCAATCGCATCATCAATTTGCACTTTTAATAAACGGCGCACGGTAGGGTCCATAGTGGTTTCCCATAATTGGCTTGGGTTCATTTCACCCAAACCTTTATAGCGCTGGATTCCTAAGCCATGGCGCGCTTCGCTTAGTAGCCAGTCTAGCGCTTCTTTAAAGGTGCTAACGCTTAGCTCTTTGTCGTTACGTTTAATCAACGCGCCTTGGCTGATTAAGCCTTGTAACATGAGTGAGATTTTTAATACTTGGCTGTAATCGCCGCTTAATAAAAAGTCATTATCAATCACGCAACATTGCAAATTACCGTGCACGTATTTGTTAATTTCTAGGCGATAGCTGGTAGTTTCTGCATCAAATCCTACAATCACTTCACTGCCGATTGCGCCTAAAATCGGGCGTAATTTAGCGGCGGCGGCTTCTGTGTTTTCTTTATCACTTAAACTAAGCTCGCCAAGGTCCTGCATGGCGCGTAAAACACTCTCGTCATACACAGAGCTCAAGCGACGTATAACAGCCTCTGTGAGCACCATTTGCTTGGCGATTAGGGTGAGTGCATCACCCTCTATCACGGCACTATTTTCACCTGTTAATAAACTGGCGTTTTTTAAGGCAGATTGCAGTAAATATTCATCCAACTCGTGCTGGTCTTTAATATAACGCTCTTCACGGCCTTGTTTTACTTTGTAAAGTGGTGGTTGGGCAATATAAATATGGCCGCGCTCAACAAGCTCAGTCATTTGACGATAGAAGAATGTGAGGAGTAGGGTACGAATATGCGCGCCATCGACGTCGGCATCGGTCATGATAATAATGCGGTGGTAGCGCAGTTTTTCGATATTAAAATCGGCTTTGCCGATGCTCGTGCCAAGCGCTGTAATCAGCGTAGCGATTTCTTGTGAGCCTAATAATTTATCAAAACGCGCTTTTTCTACGTTTAAAATTTTACCTTTTAGCGGCAAAATTGCTTGGTTTTTACGATCGCGGCCTTGCTTGGCGGACCCTCCCGCAGAGTCACCCTCGACTAGGTAAATTTCACATTTTGCTGGGTCGCGTTCTTGGCAATCAGCTAGTTTGCCTGGTAAGCCCATTGTGTCCATTACACCTTTACGGCGCGTGATTTCGCGGGCTTTGCGTGCTGCTTCACGGGCACGTGCTGCATCTACAATTTTGCCACAGATAATTTTTGCATCCGCTGGGTTTTCGGCTAAAAACTCGGCTAATTTTTGCGATACCACTTCAGAAACAACGGGTTGTACTTCAGATGAAACCAGTTTATCTTTAGTTTGCGATGAAAATTTAGGGTCGGGTACTTTAACAGAGAGCACACAGGTAATGCCTTCTCTCATATCATCACCAGTCGTTTCAACTTTAGCTTTTTTTGCGATGTCTGATTGCTCAATATACTGATTGAGTGTGCGCGTCATGGCTGTACGTAAGCCTGTTAAATGCGTGCCGCCGTCGCGCTGCGGAATATTATTAGTAAAGCACTGCACGGTTTCTGAGTAAGAGTCATTCCATTGCATGGCCACTTCTATGGTCATGCCGTCTTTTTCGCCTTTGGCGTAAAAAGTTTTTGGATGCAAAACTGTTTTAGTACGGTTGATATATTCTACAAACGCTTTAATACCACCTGCATGTGCGAAATTTTCTGATTTGCCTGTGCGCTGGTCAATTAACTCAATTTTTACGCCATCATTTAAAAACGATAGTTCGCGAATACGCTTAGCTAAAATTTCAAAGTGAAATTCAACCAAAATAAAAGTTTCGATTGAGGCTAAAAAGTGTACTTCTGTGCCTTTTTTCTCTGTTTTACCTGTTACAGCTAACGGCGCAACCGGCACACCACGCCTAAACTCCATCTGGTGCACTTGGCCTTTTTTGTAAATCTTTAAGCGCAACCAATCAGACAATGCATTGACAACCGACACACCTACACCATGCAAACCACCAGAAACCTTGTAAGAGTTTTGGTCAAACTTACCGCCTGCATGTAATTCAGTCATCACAATTTCAGCAGCAGAGCGTTTAGGCTCATTTTTATCATCCATCTTAATGTCTGTCGGAATACCACGGCCGTTATCTGACACGCTTACAGAATTATCTGGATGAATAATGACTTTAATATCATCACAGTGTCCCGCTAATGCTTCATCAATTGCGTTATCAAGCACTTCAAACACCATGTGGTGTAGCCCGCTACCATCACTGGTATCACCAATATACATGCCTGGGCGCTTACGTACTGCGTCTAAGCCTTCTAATATTTTAATGCTGCTTGAGTCATATTCTTGCGTTTGCGGTTTTGTTGCCATAAGTTTTTATTTTCTGTTGAATTACTTTTTTATAGGTTTAATAACTACTTTAATTATTTAAAATCAGATACTTAAATACGCATTGGCATAACAACATATTTATAGTTAGGATCTTCAGCAACAGTTACTAAGCAACTACTGTTTGCGTCTGCAAAAGAGAAAATTACATTTGCACTATTAACGTTATTAAGCACATCAATCATATAAGTTACATTAAAACCAATATCTAGCGCGTCTTGGCTATAGTTGATTTCTAATTCCTCTTCTGCTTCTTCTTGTTCGCTATTTGTGCTGATCATGCTTAAGCTATTTTCGCTTAATACCATACGAATACCACGGTATTTTTCATTAGATAATATAGAAGCACGCTGCATAGCCGTTAATATGGCAACACGATCAGCTACGAAACTATTTTGATGCCCAGTAGGAATCACTCGATTGTAATCAGGAAACTTACCATCAATCACTTTAGAAATTAAACGAATATCACCAAAACTAAAATTCACTTGCGCTTGGCTCATTTCAATGTTGACATCATGTTCTGAGTCATCCAGTAGTTTAATTAGCTCAATCACTGTTTTACGTGGCAATATAAACTCTTGCTTCTCGTAACTTTGTGTCAATTCCGTACTAGTAAAGCTTAAACGGTGGCCATCTGTACCCACTACGCTTAATTTACTGCCATTTACTTCAATCAACAAGCCATTCAAATAATAACGTATATCTTGTTGCGCCATCGCAAACTCAACTTGTTTAAGTAGTTGTTTCAGTTTGTTTTGAGCAATTGTAATGGTTAATGTTGGTGTGCTGATTGACTTACTCATTAGCGGATAATCCGCCGCTGGTAGTGTTTGTAAGTTAAACCGGCTTTTACCTGCTTTTAAAGTCATACGGCTCTCTTGAGCCGTTAAGTTCATTTCACTACTTTCTGGTAATGAACGACAAATATCTAATAGTTTTCTTGCGGATAAGGTAGTACTTAGCACGGTGCTGCTATCTGTAGCAATAATTAAAGATATCTGCATTTCTAAATCTGTGGCGGTAAGTGTTAATTGCTTATCTGCAGCTTCAATTAACACATTAGACAAAATCGGTAATGTGTGACGTTTTTCAACAATACTGGTAACAGCACTGAGTGGTTTGAGTAATACATCACGGTTGATTTTGAAAGTCATGTCTTTTCACCTAATTTTTGATTCACTATTTTAGTTATTTATTTAAAATTTTTACAGCTAAATACTTATTTAATCTGTTTATTTAAATTTTTGTTTTTGTATTTATTTAACATCTGATTTATTGCATATTCAAATTTTTTATTCCACCAATATTTCACTTGTTATAAGATTAATGTATATATAAAAACTAATAATAATAGTAATGATACAAAAATCTGTGGATAACTCAGTTTAGTTAATAAAATCAGTTACTTATTTAATTTATAAACCCAGCATAAACACTTGAAACGTTGTGGATAAAATGCCTATTGATTTCTAACATCAGCTTTAAGTCAATTAAGCTGTTATTTTAACAACAAGTTTTCCACAATATAACAAATAAATAGATGATTCAAAAATATGTCATAAAATCAGTTATTTAACTTAATCTCTAATCACTTGTATTAAAAATCCAATATCACGCAAAATGCCTGGATCGTTCTGTTTTAATTGCTCAATTTCATCACACGCATGCATTACGGTAGTGTGATGCCGACTACCAAACGCCTCACCAATTTCAGGAAAACTATGATTAGTCAGCTCGCGAGTCAAAGACATCGCAATTTGCCTAGGTCTAGCAAAGTTTCTTGCACGTTTTTTGCTGTACATTTCAGCTACTTTAATTTTGTAATAATCAGCTACTGTTTTTTGTATGTTTTCGATGGTAATCAAACGGCCACGAACCGCAATTAAATCTTTAAGTGCATCTTTTGCTAAATGAATATCAATAGTGTGTCCAGTAAATTTAGCCATCGCGACTATACGATTTAACGCTCCCTCAAGCTCTCTAACACTGGAACGCACTTGCTTAGCAATAAAAAAAGCAACTTCTTCAGTGAGTTTAATATTGCCACTTTCAGCTTTTTTGAGCAAAATCGCTACGCGCATTTCAAGCTCAGGCGGCTCAACAGCAACGGTTAAACCCCAACTAAAACGTGTCCTTAAGCGATCTTCAACATCTGCAATTTCTTTTGGATAAGTATCACAAGTAATAATAATTTGCTTTTTAGCTTCAATCAAAGCGTTAAAAGCAAAGAAGAACTCATCTTGTGTACGCATTTTTTTAGCAAAAAACTGAATATCATCAATCAGTAGTAAATCAAGTGAATGATATTGGCGCTTAAATTCATCAAACGCTTTGTTTTCATAGGCTTTTACAACATCAGAAACATAACGCTCAGCATGTAAATAGCGTATTTTAGCGTCAGGATTTTGTTCTTTTAAATGGTTGCCAATTGCTTGTAACAAATGTGTTTTACCCAAACCAACTCCGCCATATATAAACAATGGGTTATAAGCTGTGCCAGGGTTTTCTGCTACTTGAATAGCTGCAGCCCGTGCAAGCTGATTAGCTCGGCCTGTGACAAAATTATCAAAATTAAAACTACTATTTAAGCCAGATG
>JANNBX010000250.1:0-17046 GCA_031385945.1 Methylophilaceae bacterium
ACACTGAAATACTTAGCTTGCTTATGTGCGAAATAAAAGCCTGAAACTGCGGCGGCGGGGAGCATGGCGAAGGATTCTGTGAGTTGCATACCGATTTCATCGCAGTTTAGCAAATGGAACATATCAGGTTTTACGGTATGGTCTGGGCAGGCTGGGTAGCCAGGCGCAGGGCGAATACCTTGATATTCTTCTTTAATCAGTGCGCTGATGTCTAGCTTTTTGCCTTGATTTTCGACTTGATTTTCACCAACTATTTCTTGAGTCGCGTAACCCCAAAAATCAGTGCGAATGCGTTCGTGCATGTATTCTGCAAAGGCTTCTGCAAAGCGGTCAGCTAGCGCTTTAAACATAATGCCGCTAAAGTCGTCATTGGCGGCTTCAAATCGCGCGGCGATTTTTTCAGTACCTAAGCCGCCTGTGACGGCGAATAAGCCAATGTAATCGTCAATACCTTTTGGTGCGATAAAGTCGCTTAAGCACTGATTAGGGCGCGGTACACCATCAATCACTGGCTTAACGGTTTGTTGGCGCATGCCATAGTAAGTAAATGCCACTTGGCTACGTGTTTCATCGGTATAGATTTCAATATCGTCATCGTTGACTCTGTTAGCTGGCATTAACGCGATGACGCCGTTAGCGGTTAGCCAGCGGCCGTCGATGATTTTTTTGAGCATCGCTTTACCTTCGGCGAATACTTTTGTAGCGGCTTCGCCAACCACTTCATCGGTTAAAATCGCTGGGTAAAAACCTGCTAAATCCCACGTTTGAAAGAATGGACCCCAATCAATATATTGCGCGATTTAGCTTAAATCGATATTTTTAAAGACGCGGCGGACGATAAATTTGGGTTTCACAGGCGCAAACTCACCTGTAAATGAAAGCTGCATTTTGTTTTTTCTAGCATCTGCAATTGTAAGTAGCGGCACACCTTTTTTATTGGCGTGTTGCGTGCGGGCTTTTTCGTAATCCGCTTGAATTTCCGCCAAATACGCACCACGCGTTTCAGGTGTGAGTAGGTTTTGCATCACCGTGACTGAACGTGAAGCATCTGGCACATACACAATTGGGCCATCATAAAATGGGGCGATTTTTACAGCGGTATGTGCGCGTGAGCAGGTGGCGCCGCCAATCAACAAGGGGGTTTGCTTATCTTTAAAAAAAGGATCGCGCTGCATTTCTTTGGCAATGTAGGTCATTTCTTCTAAGCTTGGCGTAATCAAACCGCTTAGGCCAATAATGTCGGCATTTTCGGCTTTAGCCATGGCTAAAATCTCAGCCGCTGGCACCATCACGCCCATATTGACTACTTCAAAGTTATTACATTGCAACACAACGCTCACAATATTTTTGCCAATATCGTGTACATCGCCTTTTACAGTGGCAATCACCATTTTGCCTTTTGGCTTTGATACAACGCCAGTTCTGGCTTCATCCGCCGCTTTTTCAGCCTCAATAAATGGGATTAAATGCGCAACAGCGGTTTTCATCACACGCGCTGATTTAACCACTTGCGGCAAAAACATTTTACCTTGGCCAAATAAGTCACCCACCACATTCATGCCATCCATCAGCGGGCCTTCAATCACATGAATTGGCCTGCCACCGCTGGCTTCAAAAGCAGCGCGCGCTTCTTCGGTGTCTTGCACAATAAACTCAGTAATACCATGCACCATGGCATGGCTTAAGCGCTTGTTCACAGGCGTTGGGTTGTCAGTAGTGCCGCGCCACTCTAGCGTTGCGGCTTCTTTTTTGCCGCCTGCGACTAGTGTGCCAGCCATTTCAATTAAACGCTCGGTTGGGGCAATTAAGTTTGTAGGGTCGGTAATGCGATTAAGTACAACGTCTTCAACCAGCTGTTTGAGTTCTGGGCTCAAATCATCATAAATACCCATCATGCCAGCATTCACAATACCCATGGTCATGCCAGCTTTGATGGCGTGATAGAGAAAAACCGTATGTATGGCTTCACGCGCGGGCTCGTTACCGCGGAAACTAAAGCTTACGTTTGATACGCCACCTGAAATTTTAGCGTACGGCAAGTTTTGCCTAATCCAGCGTGTGGCTTCGATAAAATCAACCGCATAATTATTGTGTTCTTCAATGCCCGTTGCAATTGCAAACACATTGGGGTCAAAAATAATATCTTCTGGTGGAAAGCCAGTGCTGACTAGTAAATCGTAAGCACGCTTGCAAATTTCAATTTTGCGCGCGTACGTATCAGCTTGGCCTTTTTCATCGAATGCCATCACAATCACGGCAGCGCCATAGCGTCGGCATAGCTTGGCTTGACGTAAAAATTCCGCTTCGCCTTCTTTCATGGAGATAGAATTGACGATGGCTTTACCTTGCACACATTTTAAGCCTGCTTCAATCACGCTCCACTTAGATGAGTCAATCATAATCGGTACGCGCGCAATGTCTGGCTCGGATGCGATTAAATTTAAAAAGTGCGTCATGGCTTTAAGGGCGTCTAGCATGCCTTCATCCATGTTGATGTCGATAATTTGCGCACCGTTTTCTACTTGCTGACGCGCAACACTTAAGGCTTCTTCGTATTGCTCATTGATAATCATGCGTGCAAACGCTTTAGAGCCCGTGACGTTGGTGCGCTCGCCCACGTTCACATACAGCGAGTTTTCATCAATAATAAATGGTTCTAAACCCGATAATTTGGTCACCGGTTCAAAGCTAGGAATCGCACGCGGTGGCAGCGCTTTAATTTCGTTATAAATCGCGTTAATATGCGCTGGTGTTGTGCCGCAACAACCGCCTGCCATATTTAAAAATCCACTATTGGCAAACTCTTTTAATAAGCTAGAGGTCACGTCTGGCGTTTCATCAAAGCCCGTGTCAGACATTGGGTTAGGCAAACCAGCGTTAGGATAAATGCACACGAATGTATCGGCGATTTTTGAAAGCTCTTCTACATAAGGGCGCATCAGTGTTGCACCTAAAGCACAATTGAGCCCAATAGTCAGTGGCTTAGCATGACGAATAGAGTGCCAAAATGCCGTGACGGTTTGGCCAGATAAAATACGGCCAGAGGCGTCGGTCACCGTGCCAGAAATCATCAATGGCAGGCGATAACCTACTTCATCAAAAAATGTATCAATGGCAAACAAAGCTGCTTTGCAATTGAGCGTATCAAAAATAGTTTCTACCATCAAAATATCTACGCCGCCTTCAACCAGGCCGCGCACTTGCTGTAAGTAAGCGGTTACTAACTGATCAAAGCTCACATTACGTGCAGCGGGGTCGTTTACGTCGGGAGAAATACTGGCAGTTTTTGGCGTAGGGCCTAAAGCACCGGCTACAAAGCGCGGTTTATCAGGCGTACTATATTTTAAACAGGCCGCTTTGGCGAGCTTGGCTGAAACCACGTTCATTTCATAGGCTAAATGCCCCATGTGGTAATCATCTTGGGCAACCGTTGTTGCGCCAAAAGTATTGGTTTCAATCACATCGGCGCCCGCGCTCAAATATTGCTCATGAATCTCTTGAATCACTTGCGGCTGCGTTAAGCTAAGTAACTCATTATTACCTTTTACAAATAGCTGGCGCTCGCCTGCTGGGGCGGCAAAATCTTTGAATCGCCCAGGTTCACCATTAGGCCCATCGCCTCTGTAATCAGCCTCTGATAATTTGTACTGTTGAATCATCGTGCCCATTGCACCATCGAGTATTAAAATATGGTCGGCTAGTAGAGCGCGTAGCTTAATTTCGGTGGCGTTCATGTGAGCGGTTGTTTGAGATAGTTCTGAGTTCATTTAACGTTTATAGGCTTTCAAAATAATATTTTAACATGTTGCAAGCTTTGATTTATAAAGCTTATTGGTGTTAGCCGTGATAGAAAATACTGGTGTAGATATTGATATGCGCAATGCTGTGATATCGCGCCTAAACAATTGACACTTTGTTAGGTTGTTTGCACGCATGCAAGTTGCGCGCGCTTGAAACTAAACGCAGCATTAACATTCATAATAATGTAATAGATATTGCTTGTTAAATACGCTGTAACTAGACGCTATGACTATCTCTTGTAACTAGACGTTTTAATTTGATGATGTAATTGATTAACGCTTTATTTTTGGTATTAAATAATGATGATAAAACAAACTTTTTTACAGCCTTTAAAAGTGGTTGCCGTACTTTTAGCGGCTGGTTTGCTCAGTGCAAATGTCCACGCTTATGATCAAGCTAAAAACGCTAATGAAACAAAAAGTAATACGCGCCAATATACATTTGCTTGGCAATTTGAAGATGGTAGCAGTTTAGCACCGCGCGGCGGCAGCACAAAAGGTGTGCCAATTGAGCTGGTAACAACACCAACCGCCGATTGGTTAACGCTACAAAATCCATCATTATCAAATGTTGAAAAAGACCGTGCCGCAATTTTAGCGATGGCGGGGGAGTATCGCTCGAGCTTTGATTTTATAGAGGTGGGCGGGTACCAAGCCGACTATAAAGTGAAAGCACCTTATCAAAGCTGGGGTACAGAAAAAGTGTATGTGGTAGAAAATACGCCAAACAAAATTATATTGCAGCACTTGTTGGTGATGTTTATTCAGGGAGAAGACGGCAAAACGATAGGCCCATTTGTGACTAAACACTGGCGTCAAGACTGGCAATACGAGGCAAAAGAACAGCTCGTTTACCGAGGTAACCACACTTGGGAGCGCGTGCAAATACCATCAGACCAAGTGAAAGGTAGCTGGCTACAAACGGTTTGGCAGGTGGATGATTCTCCACGTTATTCGGGTGTGGCTAAGTGGCAACATTTGCCAAGCTACTCCAGCTGGAACGACACTGACGGCTGGCGACCACTGCCGCGTCGCGAATATAGCGTACGTAACGATTACGATGTTTTGATAGGTAGTAACCGCCACACAATCACACCTACAGGTTGGTTGCATGAGCAACGTAATTTGAAGGCAAAAGTAGATGCCAATGGCAAGTTGCCTGCCAAAGACGCAATTTTAGCCACTGAATATGGCATGAGTCGCTATGAGCGTATTCAACATTTTGACTTTAAAGATGGCGATGCTTACATGGCTAAAACTAAACCACTGTGGGATGCCGTGCGTACTAAATGGTCCGAGCTCAGTGCAAAAAATAGATTACTCACACTCAAGGGCGCGCCTGATAAAGATCAGCTTTTTCTGCCACTTTTTGAATTGGCTGAAAAAGTGGCCTACCCTGAGGAGTATAAAACCTTTGTACAGCCAACAAACGCCGCATTAAAAGAACAAGTAAACGCTGAGGTTGTGCGTTACTTAAAATAGAGTTCTTGCTACAAGTGTCATGTCGCTATAGCTTAAAAGCGTTGAGTGCGTGTTAGTACTTCATATTCAATAAACATCGCGGCGGTAGCGGCCGCTAGTGGTTAATGCGTTTAAAGTTGCCTCACCAAGCGCATGTAACAGCGCTTGGTGTACTGCAGGTGCCATGCCATTTGCGCTACCGCAAACATAAATGGCAGCACCTTCAGTGACCCAATTTTTTAATTCTTCGCTAGCCTGTTTAATCATATCTTGCACATAAAAGCGCTCGGCTTCGTCTCTTGAAAAAGCGGTATCTAACTTAGTTAATAAGCCTTGATTTTGCCAGCTAACGAGCTCGTTTTTAAAGTAGAAATCATGTTTGGCTTGTCGTTCACCAAAAATTAACCAATTGTTACCAATAGCCGCCGCCACACGTGCTTTTAAATGCGCGCGCAAACCTGCAATACCTGTACCGTTACCAATTAAAATCATTGGCGCGTGCCGGCCACTAGCATGCAGATAAGCTTTTTGCTTACGGCTAGCGCTTTCATTATTGCTAGCACCACGATGGTTGGCCACAGCAATATGTTGCGCATGAAAAGCCGTATTTTTACGTATGCGTAGTGCAATAACACTACGCACCGCTGCGTATTCGGTCAGCCAGCCAGAGCCTGCACCAAGCTTGCCATTGGCGTCACGCATTTGCCGAATAACCAGCTCGAGATTGCCGTCTTGCGGGATAGATGCAATGGAATACTCGCGATGTGGCAGGTTTTTTAGTGTCTGCAAGATAGTGTCTGGCTGCATACGAGCGAGGGTTTCAAGGCTTGTTTGCACTGGCGGCAGTATTTTATTTTGCAATGCTTCTGCAAACGTTAAGCCATCTTTATTCACTGGAGCTGCACCATTAAGCCCTAATTGATTAAGCCAGTGCGTCACAGTTTCTGGTGAATTTTGCGGGCCAACTTCTGCAATATCGCCTGCTTGCCAGCGCATATTGGTGATACTTGATGATAGCTTTAAATGATAAACAGGCGCGCCAACACTACCTTTGTTTAACAAAGTGCGACTATTGAGCACCCATGTTTGATAATTGGGTGCTTGCCAATCGGCCATTTCAGTATTTTTGGCAAGGATACCTAGCTGATATTGCCAGTGTCTTAGTGCGCCATCATCACCATGATCTACGGTGATTAAATCAAATAATGGCTGAGCATGCGCGTTTTGCAACCAATTATTGAGCGCATGACCAAAACCACAAAAATGCGCATAGCTACTATCGCCCAGCGCTAAAATAGCGTATTGAACTTGATTAAGCTGGACGTTGTTTTGCATCACTGTACTTAAAAAATCGATCGCGTTATTGGGTGCATCGCCTTCACCCGTGGTGCTCACCACCCACAACACACGCTTAAAGCGTTGTAATAATAGTAGATTCACTTTGGAGAGCATAAGCACCGTAACGCTTAAGCCAACGCTACGTAGCGACTCAGCAGTTTTTTGCGCTAATTGCTCTGCGTTACCCGTTTGGCTGGCGTAAGCAACTAAAAAATGATTGTCGTCTTGCGGATTGTTTTGCAACAGATTGCTAAAAGCCTCACTTTTGTCTTGCTCATCATTTTTAGTTTGTAACGCTCTTCTTTTGTGACTTAAAAAAATCCAGCCACAAAAAGCAATGTAAATACTCACTACCAATAAAACATTCACACTCTTGTTAGCCAACCCGCCTACAGCGTAAGCGGGTTGGCTCGCAGTAATGCCGACTAATATCAGCAGGCATAACCACTTTTCAGACATCGATTTGAGCTGCATGTTATGCGTAAACTTGAGATTAAAAACGTGTTTTATGGCGTTTATTGCGGTGGCATTTTTTATTGTGGCAGTGCTTCAAGCGTTAGCACATAAACTAACCCGCGCTCAGTCGCTATTTTATTAGATACATTTTTATCGGTAAAATCTGCGTCCAACCAATATAAACCAGCCTCTGGCAAGGTTAATGTAATAGTGCCATTTTTATTTGTTTTAAATTTTTGCTCATCAAGCTTGTTTCTGTAGCGTGATTGACTGCGAATTAACTCTACTTCAACGCCTTCGGTTGGTTTGCCATCTACCAAAAAAGTCAGTTCAATTGGCTCGTTGGCAATCACATCATTTGGGTGTGTGCCCATCGCTAGCTCAAGACCACTACCTGAATTTTTGACAATTGAAGGTTTGCCAACGGTAATAAAGCTTTCTAAACGGCTTATAGACTCTGTGACTTTGAGATCGGCGGCGTTTGTAGGCACATCTTTGGCAAGTGCTTCAGCACTACCCATAAAGCGTTTTGGTTTGTTTTCAGCGTCTTTCCAATTTGCGCGAAAACCTGCGCGCGTGAGTAATAAATGGTGCGTACCGGTTTGCTCAAATTTTGCATCAAACACAGTGCGTAACTCGCCTTTAAGCACATTCACCGGCAAAACTTTGCTGCCATCTGGCGCGGTAATTGTGAGTGCATCTAGCGCTAATGGGCGATGATCAACAATAAACGGCACACTTGATGAGGCTGCGTCAAAGGTCACAAATTGTGGGGCAGATAACACCGTGCTGGATGGCGCAATCCAAATGCCATGCGCTTGTGCAAGTGGGGTTAAAAAGCCAAGGGCTAAAGGTAATATTGCATTGATCAGTTTCATAAGCGTTTCTTAAGATTAGGTTTTAAATTTAGTTACCAAATTTAGTTTTACGTAGCGTTTTAAAAGATTGTTTATTGATTATTTTTAAAGATATTTTCTAAAAATGATGCTTAAAAGCCATTAAAGTTAGGGTTTAAGCTCGATAACAACTTCGCCTAGCTCTATTTGCCCAGCAGCTTTAGCGCTGGTTATTTTGGTTACAGGCCAAGTGAATGGTACGCGTACTAGCTCGCGCCCACCTTTTTCGCGGGCAGACTCAACCACAAGGTTATATTGGCCAGCTGGCAATGTGCCAAATGGCGCTTTACCCTCAACAAAGTTAAGTTTGTGCTCACCTGTAGGGCGGGTTGCGCTTGAAATGCCATCTAAAGGCATCGTTTGTTCGCGGCCACTTTTACGCCACCATAGTCGCAAATCTTTAAGCCATTTATCACTTTGCTCGCCTTTGTCTGTTTTCTTTTGGCTATACCAAACGGCTAAGTTTTTTTGTACAGTTTGGTCAGGCTTTTCAATCCAAATAGCCACATACGGGCGATGATATTCCGCCATATTGTTAGGTGGAATAGTCACTTTTAAATTGATTTCTGCTGCAATAATCTGCCCTGTATATAAGCTAGCAACCAAGCTTGAAAGCACTAAAAAACGCCATTTATGCATCAACAACTCTCCTTACACCTATAGAAAAATAAGAAATTAAACAGCCAAACCAACCAAATTACTTAACAATCTGAATAGTCAGTTAATTTAGTGAATAAATAAAATCGCCAACACTAGCGGCACTACTAAACCAAAACCGACCAATGGCCAGGTGGCGGGGCGATTGCCTGCGTGCATGTGCAACATCAGCATGCCTGTCACGCAAAATATTAAGGTGGTGATTGAAAAAATATCTAAAAACCAGCTCCAAGCACCGCCAGTATGGCGACCCTTGTGCAAATCGTTCAAGTACGAAACCCAGCCTCGGTTAGTGTGCTCATAATTAACTTCACCGCTGGTACGGTCTATGACCAGCCAAGCGTCACCACCAGGTTGAGGTAGAGATAAATACACTTCGGTGTCTGACCACTCACCAGCCACATTTTTTAAATCAATATCAATAGCGTTACTTACCCAATCAGCCGTTGTTTTGGGCAACGCTGCTTTATCATTTGCAGGCTTTGTTTTAATTTGGTTCAGCAACTGAGTGGGAATCGTAGCTGTTTTTGTGGTGACTATTGGCTGTGACTCAATACTGCTGGCGTTGTTGAGTGTAATGCCAGTTGAAGCGAATAACAGCATGCCGATTAGGCAGGCTGCAGAGCTGACCCAGTGCCAGCGGTAAAGATGTTTGAGCCAGAATGCGCGATTTTTTTGATTGATTTGATTTTGCATGTCTGGCTAATATTTTTGGCTAATATTGAATATTTTTTAAATTAAATCTGGCTGGCTATTTTGATTAAGTAGCACAAAAAGAGGTGCTTGCAATGCAAATGAGAACTAATCTCATTATATCAGAAAGAAATACGCATACGTTTATGCGGTATGTAAAGTTAATTAAAGATTTGGGATTAGTATTGCAGAGTTTGAGTGCAGAACGCTTTTGTTGATATCTTTTAGCGTTTTGCAGCCTGTTAATGCCATGGTGATTTCAAGCTCTTCGCGTAGCAAACGAATTAAGTGCGCAACACCTAACGCGCCAGCCGTTGCGAGTGCGTGCATGTAGGGGCGACCTATCATTACAGCTGTTGCGCCTAGGGCAAGCGCTTTCAGAATATCCGTGCCGCGTCTTATTCCGCCATCGACTAAAATAGGTACGTTGCCGTTCACTGCGGCCATAACGCCACTTAGCGCGTGAAGCGTTGCTGGCACGCTATCTAACACCCGGCCGCCATGGTTAGAAACGATAATACCGTCACAGCCAGCTTCAACAGCTTTAATTGCGTCATCAGGGTGCATAATCCCTTTTAGCAAAATAGGTAGTTGAGTTTGATTCACCAGCCAACTGATATCGTCCCAAACGGGTGCTGTTGTCATCCAGCCATCAAATACCGCGCTCATGCCGTCTTGCAAAATTGGCAAAATTGGTACTGCTACATTCACTTGTGCGGCGTGCGCAGGTACGGTAAAACCAGCACGCTGCTCACGATTACGCACCCCTGAAATTGGCGCATCAATAGTTAAAACAATTGCGCGATAGCCTGTAGTTTCTGCATGTTTAACTAACGCCAATGTAGTTTCACGGCTACCTTGCCAATATAACTGAAACCAAAGCGAGCCTTGTGCATGCTCAGCAATTTGCGCTAATGAAAATGAAGCTTGCGTTGAAACCACCGCTAAGCCGCCCATGACGCCTGCAGCAAGCACGCTGGCTAATTCGCCCTCTGGATGAAATAATTTTTGCGTGGCTACTGGCGCCAAAATAATGGGGTGGGCAAATGTGTCGCCAAATAACATACAGCGTGTATGACCGCCGCGCACATCAGCCAACGCACGCGGCCACAACTTGAGCCCACGCCAAGCCTCAGAATTGGCGGCAAGTGTGAGTTCATCTGCCGCACCACCCTGTAAATACGCCCAGTTTGCCTCATCGATATGCGCTTTTGCATGTCGTTCATAATCGGCAACACTGACAATATCAGCAGGAATAGCATTTAAAGGCGCATCTGACATTAGTTGCTCCATTAGTTGCTCCATTGTCTTAACAGGTTGTGATAGTGTCCAGTTAAGGCGACTATTTCATCTGTATTGCCCAATTGGCTGCGTAATTTAATTAAATTCATATCTAAATTAAATAGCATATTACGTTGCCAAGCGTCACGCACCAAGCTTTGCGCCCATAAAAATGAAGCAACGCGCTCACCTGAAATAACAGGCTCAACACGGTGCAGGCTAGAAGACGGGTAAATAATCGCGTCACCTGCCGGCAATTTAACTTCATGGCTGCCGTAAGTGTCTTCAATAATCAGCTCACCACCTTCGTAATCTTCAGGCTCAGACAAAAATACAGTAATTGAAATATCGGTTCGCACGCGCTCACCATTACGGCTATCAAGCCCAATGGCATTATCCACATGATTGCCGTAAGTATTGCCGCCAATATAGCGATTAAACATGGCTGGCAATAAGCGCTGCGGCAATGCAGCGGCCATCAATAAGGGGTGGCGCTCAAGCGCAGACATAACCGCTTGAGAGAGCGCTGGATAATTGGCTGATTCAGTTGAAAACTGCAAATTCTGCTTCACCAGTTTTGCTAGCGGGCCCGCTGTATTGGCGCCATCTGCCCAAGTGCCAGTGTCAAGTGCGCTACGTAATTCTGTAACTTGTGATTTGGTAAAGACTTCGGGTATGTGTAAAAGCATGATGATTACCTGCAAATAAATAGAGCCCGCACGGCTTACGCAGACGGGCAATAAAGTTATCGCATTTTATTTAAAACATAAATTCAGCTGTGAGCATAGCCGCGCGCGGCTGGCCTAAACGCACTCGGGCGCCGCCATTATTGACCATTTCTATGTATTCTTTATTAAAAAGGTTATACACGTTTAAGCGTAAATTCAGCTGTTTATTAACGGCATAAGCGGCCATTGCGTCTGCTACAAAATAAGCTGGAATCTCAGGCATAGTCGTGGTTGAGGCGCGAGTATCCGTAATCAAGCGCTTTTGTGTTGATAAATAGCGCGCGCCACCACCAATACTAAAACCGTTAAACGCGTATTGCGTCCACAATGTTGCGCTGTAGTCGGGTGTCCAGCGTACGCCAACGGTATCAAGTCCTGTGCTACTTTGTTGCTCCAGTGCTTTAGTGCTTAGCTTTGTGACGCCAGCTGATAATTGCCAATATTGGTTTAACTGACCCACTGCTAGCATTTCAATACCATTTACGCGCGTGCGACCAATTTGTGAGGGCTGTAAATCTTCGTTAAACGATGTTTGTTTGCTGTTTTCTGTGCTAAACACAGCAGCAGTGATGTTTAATTGCTTGTTGAGTAAATCCCATTTTGTTCCAATTTCAATATTGTTGGTTTCTTGCGGATCAAGCGCGCCATTATTTTGGTTATTAGCGGTGGCTGATAAGGCAAAATTAGCGCTTCCAGGTGGCGTAAATGAGGTAGCGTAAGCTGCATAAATACTACCGTTTGGCGCTGGTTTATAAAGTGCACCTACTTTCCAGCTGAATAAATTATCTGCGTCATCGCCCTCAAGTGGCTTAATCGAGTTAATTGCAAAGCCTGGGTTAGCCGCAGCGTTGGCGGCAGTGATGATTAAGCCAGTCGTTGAGTGAGTGTCATAATGTTCATAACGTAACCCTGCGTTTACTTGCCATTGATCCGTTAAATCAACTGTATCGAACGCATAAATCGCGCTGGTGATGGTACGGCCATCGGTATTAACACCATTTGCATAAGGCATACCTAGAAAAACAGTTGAGTCAGGGTTGTACAAGTTTGCAAGCGGGTTCACGGTAGCAGGGTGAAATACGCCGTTAATGGTGGCTGCACCCGTACCAAAACCCTTGCTTATTTGGTTTTCATACATAAACTCTAAACCAGCGACTAGTGAGTTTTTGAAACCAGCGATTTCAAACGCGCTATTGATGCTGGTTTGGTTCACTAAAATAGCATCTGCACGATCAATACGCTGGCGCGTGCGTGCAACTGTAAATGTGGCAGGGTCAGTGTTTGCGCCGGCACCCAAGGCAATAGCATTTACTCCCGTGGTAATGCGATCAATACTGGTTTTGCCATAGCGTGAAATATTTCTAATTGTTGTGTTTGGCGTTAAATCGTGCTCAAACTTAGCGGTTAGCATATCCGCATCCATATTTTCATAGTCATTGTTGCTGCCATAAAAATTCTCACGGTCAACTTTTTTGCCCGCATTGATACTGGCGTCGGCGTTGAAAAAGCCTTTCAAGCCTATGGCTGGAATACCGCCGTCTGGCGTATTGTCTTGGCGAATATGTTGAGAATACAAATGAAAGCGTGTTGGTGTGCCTAAGCCAAAAGCAATAGATGGTGCAATAGAGAAGTTTTGGTTATCCACTTCATCACGTTTATCTACATTGCCATCAAAACCAATTGCATTTAAGCGAATAGCAGTCGTTTCGTTAAGTGCTTTGTTTAAATCAATCGTTGCACGTTTTTTGTCAGCTGTGCCGTAAGCGATAGTGGCTAGATTAGCGTCTTTTAAGCTTGGTAATTTAGTAATTAAGTTCACATAGCCTGAAGCCGCGCCACGGCCGATATCAGCACCTGCTGGGCCTTTAACCACTTCAATTTGATCTAAATTAAATACATCGCGTGAAACCGCGCCTAAATCACGAATGCCATCAACAAACAATTGATTTGACGCGTTAAAACCGCGCATTGAAAATGTGTCGCCAGCTGAAGTATTGCCGTTTTCACCTAATTGCATAGTAATGCCAGGGGTGTTGCGTAACGCCTCTGTTAAGGAGAATACGCCTTGCTCACGCAATAATTCTTTTTTAATCACTTGCACTGTTTGTGTTGTATCGATTAACGGTTTTGTAAATTTAGGGCTGGCAGAAATATCCGCTTTAAAAGGCACTTGCTTGCTAGTTTTTACGCTGACTTCTGGTAATTCGCTGGGCTCTTCAGCAGCCTGCGTGTTGAGTGAAAAAGTGGCAGCGACCAACGCTGCAAAGTGTGCCGGTGAGTGCTTTTGGCTGCGGATATAAGACATAGTATTCTCTTTTTTTATAAATAATGAAATGCACGTTATTGCAGTTACGCTGCAATAACGTTGTGCTGTAAAGCCAGTTAAAAATGCGTAAAGATAAGTAAATATTAACGAGAATGATAATCGTTATCATTTGAGAATGCAACCACTATGTCATAATTCAATCCTAATAAAGCTGCTAGATAAAAGTGTGATGTAGATTGATTGGGCAATTGATACTCAGCAAAATTAGCTGACTAACGTTGTGTTGAAATCACGGTATTTGTAAATCACAAGCGCAGTATTAACGTCGTCAATAAATATCAATCAGTAAAAATAGCGGTCAAAAATACTAGTGTTAAGAGAGTTAAATTGAATAATAAGCACATAAAATCAGTTGGTTACCTGGCATTGGCTTGCCTAATCTTGCTGGCAACCAATAAGTTGGCTTTTGCTCAGGAGTCTATTTGGTACAAAGCAGGCGACCCACTAAATACTGGTATTTTTGAGCAGCCGAACGTGCCAGACGGTTACCGTGAAGCCAGCGAGCCGTGCCAGCATCTCGATTTAAATAAGCCCCTAAATTTAGCCGATGTGGCCGACGCTAGCCTTTGCAATAATCCACAAACGCGTGAGGTTTGGGCAAATGCGCGAGTGCAGGCTGCGCAATTAGGTGTGGCAAAGTCAGCTTATTTGCCGCAAGTAAATAACAATGTGTCTGCTAACTTAGCCGCATCAACCCCAGAGTCTGCTAGCCGCAGTAACCCTACGGTCAATTTAAGTAATAGCTTGGTTGCTAGCTATCTTTTATACGATTTTGGTAATCGTGCGGCTAATCTTGAAAACGCTCGCCAGTTATTAGTCTCGGCGAGTGCTAGTCAAAGTAGCACAGTACAAACGATTCTTTTACAAGCCACGGTGGGGTTTTATCAAGTGCAAGCTTCAATGGCCGCACTAGACGCTGCCATTGAGGCGGAGCGAGCTAGTAGTGAGAGCTTTAAAGCAGCAGATGCACGCTACAAAGCGGGCGTTTCAACGCCAGCTGATAAGTTGCAAGCGCAAACCGCTTACGCGCAACTCACCTTAACACGCATTACCAGTGAGGGCGTATTACAAAACGCGTATGGTAATTTGGCGAATGTGATGGGTTTGCCTGCCAATCAAAAATTAGTCATTGTGGCAAACAATAATATTGTACCAACCGGTGTTTTAGAGGATGTGAACGGTTTGGTTGAACAAGCGAGCCAGCGCCGCCCAGATTTAATAGCCAGCGAGGCGCAAGTAAAAGCAGCGCTTGCTAATATTGACGCTAGTAAAGCTGCGGCCAAACCTACCATTACGGTTTCACTGGCAAATAATTTGCAAGATGGCACTCAACTCAATACAGCAAATAATTCAACTTTAGGTTTAACGCTGTCTATACCCATATTTAATGGTTATGCGCCAACTTACAGAGTGCGCGCGGCAGAAGCCACTGCTGATTTGCGCGCCGCACAACGTGATCGCTTACGTTTGCAAATTTCACTCGATGTATGGAGTGCTTACCAAAATTTACGTACCGCGATTGAGTCTGTTACCGCGACGTTAACGTTGGTGAGTAGTGCTGAAGAATCCTATCGCGTAGCCTTGGGCCGCTATAAAGCGGGTGTGGGTAATATTATTGACACCTTAAATGCGCAAAGTGCACTCGCCAGCGCACGTCAGCAAAAGATTCAAGCTGTGCTGAATTCAAACATTGCACGTGCAACATTGGCCCAAGCCATGGGTGCGCTAGATAATGCCATGATTCAATCTTTACCTAATTAAAACTTAAATTGAAACCTAACTCGGCCATGAAAACACTCAAAAAAATCAGTATATTCTTAATCGTCTTGGCAATTGCTGGCGGCGGCTATTATTACTATCAACGCACCCACCAAACAAAGCCAGAAGATTTATACCGCTTAGATGAAGTGTCGCAGGGTGATATTGAGCAAACCGTCTCTGCCAACGGTACGCTAAACCCAGTGACCATTGTGAGTGTGGGTACGCAGGTTTCAGGTATTGTTAAAAAGCTCTATGTAGACTTTAACGACCAAGTGAAAAAAGACCAAATTTTACTAGAGTTAGATAACTCATTATTCATGGCGCAAATTAGCCAATCAAATGCAACGGTGCGTAATGTGCAGGCAACGGTAGAATTAGCGCAAGCGAATGAAGCGCGAATCAGAAGCTTATATGCTCAAGAGTTCGTTTCAAAACAAGAGCTTGATACCGCTGTGCAAGTATTAAAATCTGCCAAGGCGCAACTTGATAGCGCACGCGGCCAAGTAGCGCGTGATCAAACTAATTTAGATTTTACGGTGATTCGCTCACCTGTTTCAGGTGTGGTGGTTGATCGCGTGGTAGATGTTGGGCAAACCGTAGCATCAAGTTTTCAAACGCCTACTTTGATTAAAATTGCGCAAGATTTATCAAAAATGCAAATTGATTCTAGCTTTGCAGAAGCCGACATTGGCAATATTAAAGTTGGCCAAACCGCTAAATTTAACGTAGATGCCTACCCAAACCGTAATTTTGAAGGCACCGTTAAACAAGTGCGCTTAAACTTTACCAACACTTCAAACGTAGTGACTTACAACGTGGTGATTTCAGTCGATAACAATGAGCAATTGTTACTGCCAGGCATGACCGCTTATGTGAATATTGGCGTAGTGAAACACGACCAAGTGTTGCTAGTGCCTAATGCCGCACTGCGCTATAAGCCTAAAACTGATGAAAATGATGCGGCAAATGGTGGCAAAGATAAAACTAAAAAAATGGGTGGCCGCGAAGGTAAAAACAGAAAAGGCAGCGATGCAGCTGGCGGCAAAATTTATATACTCAAACAGGGTAAACCTGAGTTGGTAAAGGTGAATATTGGCATCACAGATGGCCGTAATACTGAAGTAAGCTCAGATAAACTAAACGTTGGCGACAGCGTGGTGGTGGGTGACACATCAGAAACTGATGCGCAAAATAAAGCGGGTGGCAGTTCACCACGTGCACCAAGAATGTTTTAAGTGGAATATTCAATTGACTACTGAGAACACCGCCAACATGCAAACTAATGATATCCAAAAAAGTGTGATTGAAGTGACGCATCTTTTTAAAGATTACCAAACGGCTGCAGGCCCGTTCCCTGTGCTTAAAGACGTGAATTTACGCATTGAAACGGGCGAATACGTGGCGATTATGGGGCCTTCTGGGTCAGGCAAATCAACCTTTATGAATATTTTAGGTTGCCTGGATAAGCCCACAAAAGGCAAATATGTTTTAGGCGGCTTTGCTGTTGCCAACATGGAAGATAACGCGGTGGCAAATGTGCGCAACCAAACCATTGGCTTTGTGTTTCAAGGCTTTAATTTACTGCCTCGCGCGAGTTTGCTTGATAACGTTGCTTTGCCGCTGGTGTATGCAGGCGTTGAAAAAAGCGA